>CAZLBU010000006.1:0-2326 GCA_964557815.1 uncultured Bifidobacteriaceae bacterium
GATCCAGCGGATGGGTCAGCAGTCGGCTCGTCGTCGGCGATCCGGCCACGACGAGGCTCGATACGCTCGCGAAGTTCTTCCGTGACTGCTCCTCTGTCCAGGTCGTGGCTCCCTCAGGGAGCGGCTCGAGCCTCAGACGCGTGCCCACCTTGCCGCCGTGGCACGTGATGCAGCGGACCAGCCCCTCGCGCGAGGCCAGCAGGATGGGCTGCACCTTCGTCCGGAAGGTCTCGAAGTCCAGCGCGGGTGAGGGACTGGCGCCAGGGCGGGCACGGCCGGCACCATCAGAAGCAGGGAGAGGACACCGACGAGAAGCCTGCGCATACCGGGCGCCTCCTTTTCGGGCGCCCAGTGTAGCGCAGGCTGGTGTCCTCAGCTCATTGACGATTGCCAATTGCCAATCGGGCGATTCATTGGGTGATTGGTGATTGGGGCATTGGGCATTCGGATTGGGGCATTGGGCGATTGTGGGATTGCGGCAACCCAATCCTCAATCACCAATCCAATGTCCAATGCCCCAAGCACCAATCGCCCAATGAATCACTCAATGAGCAATCGGCAATCATCAATGGACAAGTCCCACCTAACCCCGGACACCCGCTTTTCTCAGGAACGCCATCATGGGGCACCAGTTCGTGAAGGCCGACTGGAACAGGTTCAGCCCCACGAAGGCCGTGAACCAGAAGAAGCCCGGGTGGACGTACATGCCGAGCAACACGCTCAGCATGACGAAGAAGCCGGCAATCAGGCGAAGCATCCGTTCGACGTTCATCGGGTCGGCCCTCCATCGGCCTCGGGAACGAACAGCACCGGCAATGCGCAGCCCGTGACCAGGGGCTCGCCCACGTGCGACAGCCAGTGCGAGGTACGTGGCGTGGGCATGGGCACGGCGGCCCAGGTGGCGCCGGTCCGGCGCCTCGCGTCCGCCGGGTCGTCGACGGTTCCCGCGACGACATGCCCGCCGAAGCCGTGCGCGATCCGCTCGGCGAGCTGGCGCGTGTTGTAGACGGCGCCGCCCTCGCGAGCCACGACGATGCCGCTGGCAAATGCCGACGGCGGCGCCAGCGCCGGGCCACTGGCGTGCACGATCAGCAGCGGGACGCGGCACTCGCGCAGCACGCGCTCGGCCACCGAGCCCAGCCACCACCGCGACGGCCCGCGCCGGCCGTGCGTGCCCATCACCACCAGATCGGCGTCGGCCGAGGCGTGCAGGATGGCGTCGGTGGCATAGCGGTTGTCCACGACGGGCTCGAACGGCGCGTCGGTGTGCGTCCGCGCGAACTCGCGCAGGTACTCCCTCGCGCGCGCGCGGGTCTCCTGCGCGCCGCTCTCGAGGGCCTCCATCTGCGCCTGCGTGAAGTACGGCGGCGCGTCCAGCGCCTCGGCGTGCAGCACCCGGAGCGATGCCCCGAACGCCTTCGCGAGCGCCCCCCCCAGGGTGAGGGCCCGCGCGGACGCCTCCCCGAAATCCACCGCCACGAGGACTCTCTTGACGTCGGTGCTCATCGTCACGCCTCCGCCGGCTGCGCCACGGCGGCATGCCGGTGCGTCAGGTAATAGGTGATCGGGACCGTCATGCGCGACAGCAGCAGCGAGGCCACCTCGCCGGCCATCAGCGAGATGGCCAGGCCCTGGAAGATGGGGTCGAAGAGCATCACCGCCGAGCCGACGATCACGGCCGCCGCCGTCAGCGCCATGGGCCGGAACCGCACGGCGCCGGCGTCCACCACGGCCTCCTCGAGCGGCATGCCGTCGCGCACGCGCAGCTCGATGAAGTCCACGAGGATGATCGAGTTGCGGACGACAATGCCCGCGCCGGCGATGAAGCCGATCATCGAGGTCGCCGTGAAGAACGCCCCCATGCCCGCGTGCGCCGGCAGGATGCCCACCAGCGAGAACGGGATGGCCAGCATGATGGTCATCGGCGTGATGAACGACTGGAACCACCCCACCACGAGGATGTAGATGAGGACCAGCACCGCCGCGAAGGCGATGCCCAGGTCGCGGAACACCTCGTAGGTGATGTGCCACTCGCCGTCCCACTTCATCGCGTACTTCGAGCTGTCGAACGGCTGCTGCGTGTTGTAGACCTCCAGCCCGTAGCCCTCCGGCAGCCTCATCTCGCCGAGCGCGCGGTTCATCTGCAGGATGGCGTAGACCGGACTCTCGATCTTCCCCGCCACGTCCGCCGTCACGTAGGTCACCGGCTGCAGGTTCTTGTGGTACAGGCTGGGCTCCTCGAAACCCTCCGACACGCGCACCAGCTCGCCGAGCGACGCGCCCTCGCCAAGGCGCAGCGATCCGAGCGCCTCGATGGAGCCGCGCT
>CAZLBU010000006.1:2336-13486 GCA_964557815.1 uncultured Bifidobacteriaceae bacterium
AGGCGCAGCACGACCGGCACCGGCTCGCGCGCATCGCCGTCGTGGAGCAGCCCCGCGGGCGCCCCCGCGCCGGCCATCCGCGCCACGGCCACGATCTCGGAGGCGGTCACGCCGGCGGCACCGGCCTTGTCGGTGTCCACGTCCAGCCGCTGTTTCGGGCGGGGCGACTCGACGTACCAGTCCACGTCCACCACGCCGTCGGTCTTCTCGAAGACCCCGCGCACGTCCTTCGCGACCTGCATGCGCCGCTCGGCGTCGGGCCCGTAGACCTCGGCCACCAGTGTCTGCAGGACGGGCGGCCCCGGGGGAATCTCCACCACCTGCACGCTCGCGCCGAGCGCGGTGGCCACCGGCAGGAGCCGCTCGCGCAGCCGCTTCGCGATGTCGTGGCTCTGCTCGTCGCGCTCGTCCTTCGGCGTCAGCATCACCTGGAGGTCCGCGAGGTTGGCCTCACGCCGAAGGAAGTAGTGCCGCACCAGCCCGTTGAACGTATAGGGCGACGCCGTGCCCGTGTAGCTCTGCGCGCTCACCACCTCGGGATCTCCCAGCGCCGCGTCCGCCAGCGTCGCGGCCACGCGGCTCGTCGTCTCGAGCGGTGTGTCCTCCGGCATGCGGACCACGACCTGCAATTCGGCCTTGTTGTCGAACGGCAGCATCTTCACCGTCACCAGTCCCGTCGGGACCAGGATGGCCGCCGCCACCAGCACCACCGCCACGCCGGCCAGGAAGGCCACGCGCCGCTTCGGGTTGCCGATGAGCGAGGCCATGAACCGCCGGTACGCCGCCGTCATCCGGTCGTCGCCTTCGTCGTGGTGTCCGCCGTCCTTCTTCAGGAGGCGCACGGCCGCCCACGGCGTGACGATGAAGGCGACCACCAGCGAGAAGAGCATGGCCGCCGTCGCGCCGACCGGGATGGGCCGCATGTAGGGTCCCATCAGCCCGCCGACGAACGCCATCGGCAGGATGGCGGCGACGACGGTGAGGGTCGCCAGGATGGTGGGGTTGCCCACCTCGTCCACCGCGCGCAGGGCGATCTCCTCCATCGACAGCCGCCCGCCGGCCAGCCGCGCGTGCCGCACCACGTTCTCCACCACCACGATCGCGTCGTCCACCAGGATGCCGATGGAGAAGATGAGCGCGAAGAGCGTGATGCGGTTCAGCGTGTAGCCGTAGAGGTAGAAGACGAACAACGTGAGCGCCAGCGTCACGGGGATGGCGATGAGCACCACGAGCGACTCGCGGCGGCCCAGCGCGAACCAGATGAGGATCGACACCGAGATGACCGCGATGAGCATGTGCCACAGCAGCTCGTTCGACTTGTGCGCGGCCGTCTCGCCGTAGTTGCGCGTGACGGTCACCTGCACGTCGTGCGGCAGGACGTAGCCGCGCAGCGTCTCGACCTTCCGCTCCACCGCGTGGGTGAGGTCGATCGCGTTCACGCCCCGCCGCTTGGCGATGGAGATCGTGACCGCCGGGAACATCTGCCCCTTCTTCGGGTGGTAGAACACGTACTCCGTGGGCTCGCCCGCCTCGTCGCGCACCTTCGCGACGTCGGCCAGGCGCACGGGGCCGCCGGCGGAACCCACGACGAGCGCGTTCAGCTCGGGAACGCTCCCGGGCCAGCCGCCGGCCTCGAGCCGCGTGGAGCGGTTCGCGTTCACCACGTCGGCCGCCACCACGCGGGCGTTCGCGCGCGACAGGGCCTGCTGCACCGCGAGCGGGTGCAGGCCGCGCGCGGACAGGGCCGGGGGATCCAGTTCGACGGTGATCTGCCGCGGCCGGCCGCCGATGAGCGTCACCTCCGAGATGTCGGGGACCTCCTTCAGCGACTCCTGCACCTGCGCGGCCAGCTGGCGGAGCGCCGGATCGTCGTAGCCGCTCCCCCACAGCGTCAGCGCCATCACCGGAACGTCGTCGATGGAGCGCGCGCGCGCGGCGGGCGTCGAGGCGCCGGGGGGCAGCAGCTCGGGGCTGGACGCCAGCTTCTGGTTGACGCGCACCAGCGCGCGGTCGTCGTCCTCGCCCACGTAGAACCGCGCGATGATCATCGCGCGCCCGGGACTGGAGGTCGAGTAGAGGTACTCGAGGCCGGGCACCTCCCACAGGAGCTTTTCCAGGGGCCGCGTGACGCGCTGCTCCACCTCGGAGGGCGACGCGCCGGGCAGATCCACGAACACGTCCACCATGGGAACGATGATCTGCGGCTCCTCCTCGCGCGGTAACGCGATGGCCGCATACACCCCCAGCAGCAGCGACGCGACGATGACCAGCGGCGTCAGCTTCGAGTGGATGAAGGCCGCGGCCATGCGGCCGGCCAGGCCGTAAGTCGCGCTCATTTCGCCTCTCCAGCCGCGGTGGCGCGCGCCGCGCCTCGCACCGGACGCCCATCCTCGAGCGAGGCAGGCGGGTCGAGCACCACCTGGTCGCCCTCGTGCAGCCCCGCCAGCACTTCGATCTGGCCGCCCGACTCCTCGCCCACGGACACCATCCGCAGCCGCGCCGCGCCCTCGATGTCCACGACGAACGTGAAGCTCAGCTGGCCGCGCCTGACGATGGCGCTCCGCGGCGCGGCGAGGACCGTGCGCGACGGCCCGAGCACGCGCACGCGCCCGAACAGGCCGGAACGCAGCCCCTCGGTCGGCGGCAGGTCCACCTTCACGGTGAAGCTGTGGCGCGCGGGATCGATGTTCGCCACCTCGGCGACGGTCGATTGCTGCCAGTCTCCCTCGGCGTCGCCTGCCCCTCGGTCGATCCGCACGTCGGCCCGGCCTCCCACCGCCACCAGGTGCGCGCGCGATTCGTCCATCTGCACCTCGAGGCGGTAGCCGGCCGTGTCCTCGACGGTGACGAGGGGCACGGCGGGAGCGGCCAGCGATCCGGGATCCGCGTGGCGCGCGGCGACGATGCCGTCGAAGGGCGCAGTGAGCGTGGTGTACGAGGCGCCCACGGAGGCGGCCTGCTCGGCAGCCGTGGCCGCGTTGATGCCCGCCTCCGTTTCGGCGACGCGCGCCTTCGCGGCGGCGACGCGGGCCTGGGCGGCCGCCAGTCCAGCCGTCGCCTGATCCAGTTCCTGGGCCGTCGCGGAGTTCCTCTCCTTCAGGCCACTGATCCGGTCGTACGTGGCCTTCGCCAGCACGTGCGCCGCCTCGGCGGCGCCCAGCTCGGCGCGCGCGGCCCCGAGGCCCAGCTTCGATCCCGCGGCCGCGGCCGTGGCTTGCGCCGCGAGGGCGTCCAGTTGGCGGCCATCGAGGACCACGAGCGTCTGGCCGCGCCGCACGCGGTCGCCGGCCTTCACGCGCACCTCGCGCACCGGCGCAACCACCTGGGCCGAGACCACGGCCACCTGCCGCGCGCGGACCACACCACCAGCTTCGTGGGTGGTGGGCCAGGTCGTGGTGGCCACCGCAGCGGTCTTCACGTCGATGGGCGCCCGCGCCTCCGCGGCCGGCTCCGGCGCCGACGACTGGCACGCGGCCAGCGACACGACAGCCGCGCCCGCCACCCACGCCTTCGAGTACTTCAGGATGGACTTCACGGTTACGGTCTCCTCCCAATGGCGCGATCCAGCGCCGCCTGCGCCACGATGCGATCGACCACCGCGGCCATCCGCGAGGTTTCCGCGCTCAACACTGCGGCCGACGCGCTCAGCACGTCCTGGACCCCGACCATGCCTGCTTCGTAGCGGTCGCGGATGATGCGCTGGCTTTCCATCGCCTGCGCGACCGTGGCGCGCGCCACACGCTCGCGCGCCTCGGCGCTTTCGAGCTGCCGCACGGCGCTCAACACTTCCACCTGCACGGCCGCGCGCGCCTCGTCGCGCGACGCGCGAGCTCGCTCCTCCGCGGCGGCCGCGGCCCTCATGGCCGCCCGTTCGCCCATTCCCGTGGAGAAGGACCACCGCGCCTCACCGCCGACGACCCACGAAGAGGCGCGGTCCGAGAAGCTGAGGCCGTCGTACTGGTAGGCCGCCTGCGCGGCCACCTGCGGCCACCATGCCGACTTCGCCTGACGGCGGCCCGATTCGGCCAGGGCCACGCCGCCCTCTCCGCGCTTCAGCTCAGGGCGATTGGCGATCGCCTCCGCGGCCAGGGCCGACCAGTCACGGGCAACAGGTGACGCCGGCGCCGGCTCCTGGACGGTGAACGCGGCGTCGACCGCGGCCCCGCGCAGTCGGTTCAACTCGGCGCGCGCCACGGCCGCCAGTCCGGCGGCCTCGATGGCCTGCTGCTGCATCGCGGCGAGGTGCACCTGGAGGGACAGCACGTCGGCGTTGGTCACGGTGCCGGCGTCGCGACGACGCTCCGCGCGCGCCACGTCCTCGGCCGCGGCCTTTGCAGCAGCCTCGGCGGCACTCCGGCCGGCGTCCGCGGTCAGCACACGGCCATAAGCCGCCGCCACATGGGCAGCCAGGGCCAGTGCCTGCTCATCCGCTCCGGCCGTGGCCATGACCTCCATGCCCTTCGCCGCGGACAGCCCGGCACCGGTACGGCCGCCGTCGAACAGCACCTGCTCGACGGCAATGGCGCCGTGGAAGAACCCGACCGGATCCGGCCGGTTCAGGGCATCGATGGCGAAGTTGCCGGCGGCGAACCGGCGTGCGGAGAGCAGCGAGCTGAACACGAACACCGGGGCATTGCCCCGCTGCCACGACTCGCTGACCGACACGCGAGGGAAAAACCGCGAACGGGCCTCGTCCACCCTCGCGGAGGCCTCGCGGGCGCCCGAACGGGCCGCCTCGAGGCCGGAGTTGCGGGCCACGGCCTCTGCCACGGCCTGCTCCAGGGGGAGGGCCTCCTGGGCGAACACAGGCGTGGCAAGGGCGGCGACAGACGCCGTCAGGAGCAGTCGTCGGAACCTCATCGCCCCCTAGAGATGCAGGCCGCGAGGGATTGGTGACAACCGTTCGCCGGCCGCCCGCCCGATTGTAGAATCGCCGGTGGGCCCCTATGCCTGCCACCAGGTCATCCCCGTCCTCCTCCGACAGCGATCATTACGCCGGGCTGATCAGCCAGATCGCCAGCGGCGACGGCCACAACGCCATGGAAGAGCTGCTGATGGATGCCCAGGCCCTGGCCTATCGCTTCAGCCTGCTCGTCTGCGGCCACCCGCAGGATGCCGAAGACGCCATGCAGGACGCCCTCCTCCAGACCTACAAGCACGCCCGCCGCATCCGGCAACCGAAGGGCTTCCGGACCTGGCTGTACCGCACGGTGAAGAACGCGTGCCTGATGTCGCGCCGGCGGCACGTCCACGAGCCGCTCAAGCTGGGATCGCTGGACGAGGACGGGGCTCCGGATGTCGCGACGGCCGCGCCGAACCCGGAGGAGCAGACGGCCGCCGCCGCCGAGCGCGAGCGGTTCCGCGGCGCGTTTCGCACGCTGCCGCCCCCCTACCGGCTCGTGGCGTTCCTGCGCGACGTCGAAGGGCTCTCGACGCGCGAGGTGGCGCAGGTCGTCGGCATCACGGAAGCCAACGTCAAGCAACGCCTGCACCGCGCCCGGCAGATGCTGCGCGAGGCGCTGGCTTGACGCGGCGGGCCGCAGGACGGCACTGCCCGGTCGGCCTGGAGCACTGGTCTCGGTTCACGGATCGGGACCTGCCGCCGGGCGAGTGCCGGCGCTGCGAAGAGCACCTGAAGACGTGCGCCGAGTGCCGCGCCAGAGTGCGCGCGGTGAAGGACACGATCGGACTGTGCCGCCGCGTGGCGCGGCAGGCCCTCCCGCCCCGCGTGAAGGCAACCGCCCGCAAGCGCGTCAAGGCACTGCTGGCCGAGGACTCGTGACAGGCGCGCCCGCGGGCTCCTTCACCAGAATCGCGCGCGCGTAGACCAGCTCGAACCCCACGCGCTGTACGTTCGCCATGGACTTCGACCCGGGCTGCGTCGTCACCACGGCGAGGTCGCATCCGGCCTGCCGCGCGCGATCGAGCCGCGCGTGCAGGAGGGCTGACTGCACGCCGCGACGGCGAAAGTCGGGCAGCGTGGCCGCGCCGCACATCAGGGCAATCCCGTCGCGCATGTACAGGCTGGCGCCGCCCGCCACCGATTCCCCGATCCTCGCGAGCAGCCGCTCGACGCCCGGCACCGCGCCGAACACGTCGTAGGCGCGCTCGAGCGCGGCACGATCGAACGACTCGTGCGACGCGGGGCCATCGAACACATCCGGGTGGAGGAACGCGGTGGTGAGGGTCTGCGTCCAGGTCGCGGACTCGCCCGCATCGATCGGCGAGACCGCGATCGCTGTCGCCGGCGGCGCTTCGGTTCGATCCAACCGCCGCGCCAGCACGTTCTCGAACCCCACCAGCCGGTACCCACGCGACGTGAGGAGCCGGGTCACCGCGGGATCGCCGAGCGTGGAGAACTCCACCTGTACGCACGCGTGCCGCGCCGCGTGCTCCCGCTCGATGAGGTCGAGCGCAGCCAGGTCGACCTCATCGCCGAAGCCGAGTCCAATCAGCTTGTTGAATGGTGAGCCCGGCTCCGAGAGCACCGCTGCCGAGCCACCGATGGGCCACACGCGGACATCCGCAACGCCGGCCGCGCGGGCCGATTCGGCCATGCCCGTCACCAGGGTCAGTTCGGTGTGATCGATTCGCCTGGCCAGGGTCGCACTTGCGGTCAGGGGTGTCGTGGCCAGTGTTGAAGACGCCATGGGGCAAGAGTGTATCGAATCACGTCACCTCCGGCTCCCTTGTTTACCCGGTCGGCGCCTCGGGACACGGAATCTCGGACGCCTGCAAGATATAGCGTGATCCAGCGGGGGATGGTCTGGGCCGCAACAGGACACGTGTCGCGGGCACGGGCGTTGCACCTCACGAAGGCCAGGAGGAGATCATCATGCATCCTCGCCTGGTCACGGGCGTTGCCATCCTCATGCTGGCCGCAGCCTCGGCTGAGGCCGCGGATCGGATCACCGTTCCCGCGGGTACCTCGATGCGGGTGCGGCTCGGGTCGAACGTCGGCTCGGACATCTCCAACGCGCAGGACGTCATCCGCGGCCGCCTCGCGGAACCGGTCGTGGTGAACGGGCGGACGGTGCTGCCATCCGGCAGCCAGCTCACCGGCGTCGTCATCGACGCAAAGGAGGCCGGCAAGGTGAAGGGTCGCGGGCGCATCTCGCTTCGCTTCACGTCGGTCACCTCGGGGAGTACCGATGAGGACTACCGCATCAGCACGCGCACGTGGACGAAGATCGCGCCATCCGGCAAGGAGAAGGACGCCGCGACGATCGCGCTGCCGGCGGCGGGCGGCGCCATCATCGGCGGCATCACGGGCGGCGGCAAGGGCGCGGCGGTCGGCGCGGCCATCGGCGGGGGCGCGGGCACGGCGGTCGTCCTGTCCACGCGCGGGAAGGACGTCCGGCTCGGCGAGGGCCACGTCATCATCGTGCGGCTGAACGAGGCGCTGGTGATTGAGCAATAGCCCGCAGTGCCATGCGGGGTCCGGGCGGCAGTCCCTCGGCTCCCCGACCGCTCGGCCAGGCGGTCAACCTCCTCGCCGTGACATGCAGAACAGTGCGCGCAAAAGAGCCGCGCGCTTCGTGACCGGCGAGTCGGTTGTCGGCCACGGGCTGCGTCGCCTGGCCTCGAACGGTCGGGGAACCGAGGGACCGCCGCCCGGACCCCAACGTCGCTCCCGCTGCTATGGCACCTCGCCCACCTCGTGCAGGTCGTCCCTCACCATCCGGCGGCTCATCCCGCCCCGGCCCGACTTGACCCCACTGGCGCGTCGTTCTATCGTCCGGGGCCATGACGCGATCGCTCCCCCTTGCCCTGCTGGTGGCCGGCCTGACGGCCTGCACGCCGGCGCCTCCCGAACAACTGGCCGTCAACCAGGCCGCCGAGGCCCTCGGCGGTCGCGACCGGCTGCTGGGCATCCGGACGCTCGTGCTGTCGGGCGAGGGGACGCAGTGGAACCTCGGGCAGGACATGACCATCGACGCGACGGGACAGACCTTCGCCGTCACCGGCTACCGGCGCGCGATGGACCTGGCGGGCGGCCGCATGCGCGTCGAACAGACCCGCACGCCCAACTTCCTGTATTTCCAGGGCCAGGCCCCCCAGACGCAGGCGTTTGGCCTCGATGGCGACGTGGCCTACGCGGTCTCGGCGAGCGGCGGCATCTCTCGTTCGTCGGCCCAGGCGGCAAAGGATCGCTTCGCGGAATTGCACCATCACCCCGTGGTCCTGGTCCGGGCGGCGCTCGGCCAGGGCGCCACGCTGGTGAACGCCCGGACCGAGGGCAACGAGCAGCTGGTGGACATCACCCTGCCCGGCGGGGGCCCGTTCACGCTGGCGCTGGACGCCACGACGCACGTGCCCACCCGCATCCGCTCGATGGCGGCGCATCCGAACCTCGGCGACGTGGTGATCGAGACGGCGTTCGAGGACTACGCCGAGGTCTCGGGCATCAGGATGCCCACGCGCCTCATCACGAAGACCGACCGTTTCAAGACCGCGGAGTTGCGCCTCGCGCGCGCCACGATGAACGGTGACGCGGGCGACATCGCGGCGCCCGAAGCCGCGCGGACGGCGGAAGCACCGTCGGGGCCGCCGCCAGTGAACGTCGTGGCCGAGAGCCTGGCGCCCGGCGTCTGGCTGCTCGCGGGCCAGTCCCACCACAGCGCCCTGGTCGAGTTCGGCGATCACCTGATGTTGATCGAGGCGCCGCAGAGCGAGGCGCGCACGCTGGCCGTCATCGCGAAGGCGCGCGAGCTGGTGCCCGGCAAGCCGCTGACCACGCTCGTGAGCTCGCACCATCACTTCGATCACTCCACCGGTCTGCGCGCTGCCGTCGCCGAGGGCCTCAGGGTCATCGCGCAGCAGGGCAACGTGGCCTACTACGAGGAAGCGGTGAAGCGGCCCTTCACGCTGCAGCCCGACGCGCTCGCGCGCAGCCCGAAGCCGCTGGCCATCGAGGGCGTCGACGACATGCGGGTCGTGGAGGACAAGACCCGGCGGGTGGAGCTCTATCACATCGCCGGCAATCCGCACGCCGACACCCTGCTGATGGCATACCTGCCGAAAGAACGCCTGCTGGTGGAGGTGGATGCCTTCAGCCCGGGATCGTCGGTTCACCCCTACGCGGCCAACCTGCTGCAGAACATCCGCGACCGCAAGCTGCGCGTGGACCGCATCGTCCCGCTGCACGGCACCGTGGTGCCCTTCGCCGAGCTCGTGAAGGCCGTGCCCGCGTCGTGAGCGCACGCGCCGTCATCGCCTCCTGCCTGGCCGTCGCCTCGATGACGGCGACCGGGCCCGCTCAGGAACCGTACACGCCCAGGGTCGGCCAGCCCGGCAAGGACGTTGTCTGGGTTCCCACGCCGCCCGAACTCGTCGAGAAGATGCTGGACCTGGCGCAGGTGACGAAGGACGACTACGTCATCGACCTCGGGTCCGGTGATGGGCGCAACATCATCGCCGCCGCCAGGCGAGGTGCACGTGGGCTCGGCGTGGAATTCAATCCGGAGATGGTGGCGCTCTCGCGGCGGCTGGCCGAGGAGGCGGGCGTTTCCGACCGGGCCGCCTTTGCCCAGGGCGACATGTTCGAGGCCGACATCTCGAAGGCCACGGTGATGGCCATCTACCTGCTGCCGGTCAACCTCGAAAAGCTCCTGCCGAAATTCCAGACGCTGGCGCCGGGCACGCGCATCGTCTCGAACACCTTCGGCTTCCAGGAATGGGATCCTGACGCCCGGGCCACCGTGGAGGGGGGCGCCTGCTCGAACTGGTGCGAGGCCCTGCTCTGGATCGTCCCCGCTTCCGCGGCCGGAGCCTGGCGCCTGGGCGACGCCGAGACGTTGACGCTCACCCAGCTGCACCAGGTGCTGTACGGATCGCTCCGCATCGGAGATCGCGACCTGCCACTGACCGCCGCGCGGATGCGCGGGTACGACATCACATTCACGGCCGGCGACCGCGTGTACTCCGGCCGCGTGTCGGGAAAGACGATGGCGGGAACGGTGACCGACGCTGATGGCGCCCGGCCGTGGCGGGCGACACGGCTCTGAAGCTCGCCGCCGCCGGATCCACGCGCCGGCTGCGTCAGGCGGGCATCACCGCCAGCACCGGCACGTCGCGCGCGGGCGTGCCCGCCCGCAGGACGCCCCGCTCGTCGAAGCGAAGGCCTGAGCCCGGGACGAGGTCCACCACGGTACGCGAGACGTAGACCTCCCCCGCTCCGGCACGCTCGGCCAGCGTTTCCGCGATCTCGAAGATCGGCCCCCCGCGGGCCCCGCGAACACACTCACCAATGTGAACGCCGGCGGCGATGTCGACTCCGAGGCCGCGCGCGCGCGCCGCCAGCGCGGCGCCGCACTGCGCCGCACGCCCCGGCCCGTCGAAGAGCGCCGCCCACCGCGGGCCCTCCCCATCCACGACCTGTCCGCGCCACCGGCCGACTTCATGGGTGAATGCGTCGGCCAGCACCTGGCCGCCGTCGGCGCCGGCGGCCCGGACGACGAGCACCGAGGCGAGCACCCGCTCCAGCTCGTGGGGCTCCCGCGTTCGCTCGAGGAAGCGCTCGATTTCCCGGAGCATTGCCTCCTGGTCGCCGACGAACGGCAGGTGATCCTCTCCGGGTTGCTCCACGAACGTCGCGCCCGGAATGCGCGACGCGACGTACCGCCCCTCCTCCACCTTCAGGCAGCGATCCCCCGTGCGGTGCAGAACCAGCGTCGGCACGCGGATGGAGGGCAGCACACCGCGAATGTCGATGTCGGCGTTCATCCGCGTGAGGGCCAGGGCCGCGCCGGGGCTCGCCCCCATCCGGAGATACGATGCCCACCAGTCCCTGAACGCGGGGTCTGCGGCGCGCGAGGGCGCCCTCTCGTCGATCCCGACCGGGCCGCCCCACTCGTCCAGGATCTCCTGGCAGAAGCGATCCCGCTCCTCGCGCGTGACGCCCCACGGGTAGTCCCGGTCCTGGAGGCGACGCGCGTAGCTGCCAATCATGATGAGCGCTTCGGTCTTCGCGGGGTGCGTCGCCGCGAAGAGCGAGCAGAGCGGGCCACCCTCCGACACGCCCAGCAGCACGGCCCGGTCCGAGCCTGCCGCCTCCATCACGGCCCGCACGTCGTCCATGCGCTGTTCCAGCGTGGGCAGCTCGGGCTCCGAGACGCGGTCCGACAGGCCCGTGCCGCGCTTGTCGAAGA
>CAZLBU010000006.1:13496-21433 GCA_964557815.1 uncultured Bifidobacteriaceae bacterium
CCGCTCGAGGAAGCGCGCAAACGACGGCTCGTTCCAGAAGTACTCGAGGTGCGAGACCCACCCCATCACGAACACCAGGTCCGGCGGCCCCGAGCCCACGACCTGGTACGCGATGTTCACCTGCCCGCTGCGCGCGTAGCTCACGCGCGGGGCGGCCACCAGCGGTACCGCCGATTCGACGGCCCCGACCGGCGCCACGAACCGATATCCGCGACGGTGCGCGGTCTCGATGAAGCGCGGCTGATGAGGGTCGTCGGCCAGCGCCTTGCGAAGCTCGCGGATGCTGCTCTTGAGCACCGCGTCGCCCACGAACACGCCGGGCCACACCGCAGACAGCAGCTCGGGCTTGGGCACCAGCCGGCCCGCGTGCACCGCCAGGTAGAGCAGCAGCGCGAACGCCTTGGGGGTGAGCGAGACCGGCTGACCGTCGCGATAGAGATGGCCGCTGACAGGGTCGAGACGGTACTCCCCGAACGTGAGGATGCGATCGGATGTCATCGGCAGAGCTGGCCCGGACGGGCCAAGCCATCCGATTGTATCGTTCCTGCCGCTCTTACCAAACTCTCACCAGACCTTCACCAGCGCCTGACGTCTTCGGAGGCCCGCCTTCCGTATCGGACTGCAGGAGGTTCGGGAATGTCATCGAAGTCGGTTGTCGCCCTCGTTCTCGCTGCCAGTGTGCCCGCGGCGCTGGTCTCATCCGCGGCGGCCCAGGGCCAGAGCCCGGCGCCCACGGCCCAGCACAAGCACTACGAAACGCCGCCAGACTACCAGGCGCCCGCGCCGGGCATGCCGCTCGCGCCGCGCCTGCAGAACCTTGGCGTCCACACGTTCCCTGTCAGCACGCGCCACGAGCGCGCGCAGCTCTTCATGAACCAGGGCCTCAACCTCGTCTACGGGTTCAACCATGCCGAAGCGGCTCGGGCCTTCGCCGAGGCCGCCCGCCTCGACCCCTCGCTCGCGATGGCCTACTGGGGCCAGGCGCTGGTGCTCGGCCCCAACATCAACGCGCCGATGGATCCGGCCGACGAGCCGAAGGCCCTCGAGCTGGCGACGAAGGCCGTCGCCATGAAGGCCAGCGCCTCGCCGCGCGAACGGGCCTACATCGACGCGCTCGCGGCCCGCTACACCGGCCGCGCCGAGGACCGCCAGAAGGCCGACCGCGCGTACGCCGATGCCATGCGCCTCGTGGTGGAGGCGTTCCCGGATGACCTGGACGCACGCACGCTCTACGCCGAGGCGCTGATGGACCTCCGCCCCTGGAACTACTGGACGCGCGACGGGGTGGCGTACCCGGAGACCGCGGACGTGCAGTCCTCCCTGGAGAAGGTGCTGGCCGCCCACCGGAACCACCCGGGCGCCCTGCACCTGTGGATTCACCTGTGGGAGCCGACCGATACGCCGGAGCGCGCCGAAGCCGAGGCCGATCGGCTCCTCCCGCTGATGCCGGGCGCCGGCCACATCGTCCACATGCCCGCGCACATCTACCAGCGCGTGGGCCGGTACGACGACGTGGTGAAGGCGAACCTGCTGGCCGCGAAGGCCGACGAAGACTACATCGCGCAGTGCCGGGCGCAGGGGCTCTACCCGCTCGGCTACTACCCGCACAACCTGCACTTCATCTGGATGGGCGCCACGGCCGGCGGACGTCGGCAGCTGGCCCTGGAGTCCGCGGAGAAGCTCGCGAACGCTGTTCCGCACGAGGCGCTCGGCACCGTGCCGATCCTGCAGGGCTTCCTCGTCGTGCCCTACTGGGCCATGGTCCGCTTCGGCGAATGGGATCGCATCCTGTCCGACAAGGGGCCGCGGCACGAGACGGCGTTCACGAAGGGCGCCTGGCACTACGCGCGCGCCATGGCCTTCATCGCGAAGAACCAGCTCGACAAGGCCGAGGCGGAGCGCGTGAAGCTGGCGGCCCTGGTCGCCGATCCCTCGCTCAAGGGCCAGACGACGTTCTCGACCAACACCGGTGAGGCCATTCTGCGCATTGCCCCCGAAGTGGTGGCCGGCGAGATCGCCGCGACGCGCAAGGACTGGGACAAGGCCATCCTGCACCTGGATCGGGCCGTGCGATACGAGGACGCGCTCATCTACCAGGAGCCGCCGGATTGGCACGCACCCGTGCGCCAGAACCTGGCCGCCGTGCTGATGGCCGCGGGGCGGCCGGACGAGGCCGAGGCCGTCTACTGGGAAGACCTGAAGAAGAACCCCGAGACCGGCTGGTCGCTCTTCGGCCTGCTGCAGGCGCTCAAGGCGCAGGGCAAGACCGAGGAGGCCGCGGGCGTCGAGGCGCGGTTCAAGAAGGCGTGGCAGCACGCCGACATCACGCTGGCGCCTGTCGCGACGTCGACCGCGGAGGGCCGGCGATAACGAAGGAGCAGGAGGACATCGTGTTGGGGCACTATCTGAACGTGATGGCACAGCTGATGGGCGCGGTCTTCTCCCTGTTCGCCCTGGCGCTGTCCCCCGGTGAACCGCTGGCCGCCACCTGCGCGACCGGTGCGGCGGTGATGTGCGACGAGAAGGAGGACGGGATGTCCAATGAAGGCCTGGCAGCGCGCTTCGTATCGCTGCCGACCGGGATCCGGCTGGAATATGTGGAGCAGGGACCATCGGATGGCGTGCCGGTCATCTTCCTGCACGGCGTGACGGACTCGTGGCGCTCGTTCGAACCGGTTCTGCGGCGCCTGCCCGGGTCCATCCGCTCGTTCGCGATCTCGCAGCGGGGGCACGGCGAATCGAGCAAGCCGGAAACCGGGTACCGGTACGCGGACTTCTCGAAGGACGTGCGGGCCTTCATGGACGCGATGGCCCTGCCGCGCGCGGTGATCGTCGGCCATTCGATGGGGGCGTCCGTTGCGCAGCGGTTCGCCGCCGATCACCCCGAGCGAGTCCAGCGGATGGTCCTGATGGGCTCGTTTGCGACCATCCACGGCAACGCGGGCATCGCCGAGTTCGTGGACACCGCCATCCGGCCGCTGACCGATCCCATCTCGCGCGACTTCGCTCACGAGTGGCAGGTCAGCACGACGGCACAGCCCATCGACCCGGAGCTGCTCGACACGGTGGTTTCGGAGACGCTCAAGGTGCCGGCGCGCGTGTGGCACCAGGCATTCGATGGCTTCCTGCAGACCCCGGACTTCACCGCGGAGCTTGGAAAGGTGTCCGTGCCCGTGCTCCTCATCTGGGGGGACCGCGACACCTATGCCGCCCGGGCGGACCAGGATGCGTTGCTGAAGGCCATGCCGACGTCGCGGCTCGCGGCCTACGAGGGTGTCGGCCACGCCATTCACTGGGAGGTGCCGGAGAGGGTCGTCGGCGAGCTGATGGACTTTCTCGGCGTCGCCGGGGCTGAAGCCCCGGCGCTCCGTATGCCAGCCAGGTAGCTCCGGACGCCGGTCAGAGCGATCCGGACGCGGGTCAGGTCGATCCGATCACCGTCTCAAATCACCAGGGCGCGATCCTCGTCAGCAGGACGCGCACTGGTGATTGTTCCTGGAGCCGAGCTTCTCGAGCAGGGCCACCGTCTCGGGGTAGGGCGACACGCGCTGCACCGGGCCATTGGCCATGTCCGCCGTGGTCTGGCCGCTGCGCGCCACGGCACGAACGTCGGCGCCCTTGGACACCAGGTAGAGAATCATCTCGTTGTCGCCGCGCGCGGCGGCGTGGTGAAGCGGCGTGTAGCCGTCGTTGTCGCGGGCGTTGACATCGGCGCCCAGCTCCTCCACGAGGTACTTGATGGCCGGCATCCAGCCATCCGGCGCGTGGCGATGGGCGTTGCCCGCAAAGCCCTCGCCGTACTCCACCCCGGCGGCGGCGTGGATCGGGAAGGCACCGGGACCGCCCGGCGGGATCGGCGGCGCGTTGTAGCGCTCCTGGCCATCCCGGGCCGTCGGCGCCACGGGGCCGCCGGCGCCTGGCGGCGGCGCGTTCGGGCCGCCGCGGCGAACGGGCGCCCGCGGGGCCATCGTCGCGATGTTGGGATCCGCCCCGTAGCCGACCAGCAGCTTCATCGCCGCGAGGTCCACCGAGTAGGCGGCACGCCAGAACGCCGTGGAGCCGGAGGTATCGGCCAGGCCGCAGTTCCGGTTACCGCACCCGGTATAGACCATGTACCAGGGGTGCGACTTGATACGGCCGTTCGGGTCGGCGCCGTGGTCGAGCAGCGCCTTCATCACGTCCAGGTAGGTGGCCTTTTGCCGCTCCATCTCCTGCGGCTGCGGGAAGCGCGTGCGCGGCTGCCACTGGGTGTTGACCGCGGCCCAGAGGGGGGTGACGCCGTTGCCCTTCGCCGCGATGTTGGTGTCGGCGCCGCGGTCGATGAGCAGCATGGCCATGTCGAACTGGCCGTTGATGACGGCCATCAGCAGCGGGCTGGTCCCGTCGCCCGCGCCGGTAACGTTGATGTCGGCGCCGCCGTCCAGGAGCGCTCGCGCGGCGTCGAGGTAGCCCTGGCGCGCGGCGTGGAGCAGCGCGCTCAGGCCGCCCTTGGTGGCCACGGGCGGGTTGATCTCCTCGGGGTTGAAGTTCCGGCCCCGGCCCTGGTTCTCCTCGTCTTCCTTGGTCGGCGGCGGGATCTTGCCCGACAGGAACAGCTCGCGCGAGGCGTGCACGGCGGCCTGCACCTGGCTGGCCGTCGGCTGGCGCTCGGGGCCGACGCCGAAGGACTCGAGCACCTTCTGCTGCCGCTGGCTGGCGGCACGATCCAGCGCGTTACGCTGCGGGATGTCGATGAACGTCGTGGTGGCGTTCGGGTCGGCGCCGCGCGCCAGCAGCGCCGTGATGGCCTCGACCCGGTTGAACGCGGCGGCGAAGATGAGCGGCGTCTGCCCCCATTCCGCCTCCTTCGCGTTCTTGTCGGCGCCCGCGTCCAGCAGGCGGTTCACGATGGCGGCGCTGCCCGCGCTGGCCGCCAGGTGCAGCGGCGTGGCACCGCTGGGATTCGCCTTCGCATCCACGGCCGCGCCGGCCTTCAACAGCACGTCCACCACGGCCGCGCTGCCCGCGCGGGCGGCCACGTGCAGCGGCGTGTACTGCCCGATGCGCGTGACGGCCTCGACGTTGGCGCCGGCGTAGACCAGCATCCCGGCCGCCTCGGCGTTGTTGCGCTCCGCCGCCCAGTGCAGGGCCGACATGCCGTCGCCACGGGCGGCGTTCACGTCGGCGCCCTCCTTGAGCAGCGCCCGGATGGCGCCGATGTCGCCCTTCATGGCGGCATCCGCCACGGGCGACCCCGACTGCGCCGCGCCGAGCAGGGTCGACATGCACAGGGCCGCGACGAGGTTCAGGCCAAGACGACGAACCATAGGTGATTCCTCGAGGTTCTGGGGTTCTGGGGTTCTGAAGTTCTGAGGTTCTGAGGTTCTGGGGTTCTGAGGTTCTGAGGTTCTCAGGTTCCGGGTCCCTTCGTCAGCGAACCCCAGAACCCCAGAACCCCAGAACCTCCGAACCTGTGTTCCGTCCTTACGCCCCCGCCGCCGTCGTCACCAGCGGCTGGGTGAGCGAGAACTCTCCGGTGCTGTCGCCGAAGCTGTTGACGTCCTCGAGGCCGAGGTTGTGGAGCAGCGTCAGCATGACGTTGGCCATCGGCGTGCCGTCGGCGGCCTTCAGGTGCAGGTTGCCCTTCAGCATGCCGTTGCCGCGGCCGGCCAGGAAGAGGGGGCAGCGGCGGTGGTTGTGGACGTTGGCGTCGGCCATGGGCGAGCCCCAGAGCACGACGGTCTTGTCGAGCAGGCTCTGCTCGCCGTCCATGGTGGTCTTGAGCTTCTCGAGCAGGTAGGCCGCCTGGCTCACGCGGTACTTGCAGATCTTGTTGAACTCCATGATCCGGTCCTCGCGGTTGCCGTGGTGCGAGGCCGGGTGGAACGGCTGATCCGATCCGCTCTCGGGGAACACGCGGTTCTGCGAGTCGCGGCCGGTCTTGAACGAGATGACCCGCGTCATGTTGGTCTGGAACGCGAGCACCTGCAGGTCGAACATCAGGCGCATGTGCTCCGAGAACGAGTCGGGTACGCCCTTGGGGGCGTCGGGGAGCGCGCGATCCTCGCCGCTGGCGTTCTGCGCCTCGATGGCCTGGATGCGGCGCTCGATCTCGCGCACGTTGTCCAGGTAGCGGTCCAGGCGCACGCGGTCGCTGGCGCCGAGGTCCTGCCGGACGTTGGCCACTTCGCCCTGGATCCAGTCGAGGATGCTGCGCCGGTTCTCGCGACGGCTCGCCCGGTCCTTGGAGGACGAGCCGGCGCCGAACAGCATGTCGAACGCCACGCGCGGGTCGCGAATCATCGGCAGCGGCTCGTTCGGCGACGCCCAGCTGATGGAGTCGGTGTAGGCGCACGAGTAGTTGTAGGTGCAGCCACCGGCCTGGTCCAGGTTCTCGATGCAGAACTGCATCGACGGCAGCGGCGTGTCCTGCCCGAAGCGCTGCGCGTAGAGCTGGTCCATCGAGGTGCCGGCCCAGATGTCGGAGCCCTGCGTCTGCTTGGGGTGGGCCTGGGTGAGGAACACCGCGCTCGACCGGAAGTGGTCGCCGCCAATCTCCGGCGCCGTGAACGCCTCGGCCATCCGGACGTCGGTGTTGCTGATGATGGTCAGGTAGTCCCGGTACGCCTCGAGCGTGCTCAACGGGTTGTCGGGCACGAGCGTGAAGTCGCTGCCCACCTGCTCGGGCGCGTACAGGAACTTGCCGGCCGCCAGGTTGTTGCAGCCGGCCAGGCCGTGCACCTCTTCGATGCACAGCAGCCGCGTGCGCTCGGCCGCCGGGGCCTTGGCGAAGACGCGGCCCGCGGGCACCATCGCATCGAGGAACGGCAGTGCCACGGTGGCCCCCATGCCGCGCAGGAAGGTGCGGCGGGCCATGTGCTTTCCTGTGATGAACGACATCGTCTCGATCTCCTCGTCCGGGGTTAGCGGTGGGCGACGGCCGGCGCCGTCTCCGTGGGCAGCACGGGCTCGGCCCGCTTCAGGCGGAACGCGTCGCTCTTCACGACGCCCATGATGAACGACGACAGCTTGTAGCCGTCCGCTTCGGCGTTCCTCGCGATGGCGCGAATCGTCGGCTGGTCGAAGTACTCGGCGCGGCGGCCGAGCGCATAGGCGAGCAAGTTCTCGGTGAACGTGCGCACCAGCGGGACGGGCCGCTTCAGCAGCGCCTGCACCAGCTCGCCCGGGGTGTTGACGGGCGTGCCGTCGAAGTAGTCGCCGCGCGTGTCGAGCGGCATGCCGAACTCGCGGACCCGCCACTGCGCCGTGACGTCGTAGTTGTCGAGCGCCAGGCCGATGGGATCCATCATCTGGTGGCACGCGTTGCATACCGCGTTGGCGCGGTGCAGCTCCATCCGCTCGCGCGTCGTCAGGATCTTGCCGTCCCGCGCGCCCGCCGTGTCGTCCAGCGTGGGCACGTTGGGCGGCGGCGCCGGCGGCGGCGCGCCGATGAGCACTTCCATCACCCACTTGCCGCGCAGCACCGGCGAGGTGCGGTTGGCCAGCGAGGTCTGCACGAGAATCGCCCCCTGCCCCAGCAGGCCGCGGCGCGACTCGTCCGGATACTGCACCTTGCGGAACTCGTTGCCCGCCACGCCAGGAATCCCGTAGTGCTGGGCCAGCCGCTCGTTCACGAACGTGTAGTCCGCGCGGTAGAGATCCAGCAGCGGGCGGTCCTCCTGGACGAGGTGGTTGAAGAACATCACGGTCTCGCGCCGCATGGCGTCGGCGAGGTTCTCGTCGAAGTTCGGGTAGTAGTTCGGGTCCGGGTGGACCTTGTCCACGTCCTGCAGGCGCAGCCACTGCGCGGCGAACCGCTCGCCCAGGGCCTCGCTTCGCGGGTCGGCGATCAGCCGGCGCGTCTGTGCCTCGAGCACCCGCAGGTCCGAGAGCTTGCCGGCGGCGGCCACCGACAGCAGCTCCTTGTCCGGCGGCGTGCCCCAGAGGAAGAACGACAG
>CAZLBU010000006.1:21443-24732 GCA_964557815.1 uncultured Bifidobacteriaceae bacterium
GAGGCCAGGTCCATGTCGGCCACGCGGATCGTCGTGTTCGGGCGCGCCTCGCGGTCCCGCTCGATCCGGAAGATGAAATACGGGCTCGCCAGGATGGCTTCGAGCGACGCCGTGATGCCGGCCTCGAAGCCGCTCTTCGCAGCCGCCTTCTCGTAGAACGGCATCAGGCGATCCACTTCGTCCGCAGCCAGCGGACGGCGATAGGCCTCCGCCCCGATCCGCGCGAGAATCTGCCGCGCGCAGGGCCGCTCGTCGGCCGGGCTCGTCGGCCGGCACGAGAAGATCTTCTGTCGCGCCGGCGTGTCGGACACGCCCGTCGCCCGATACGGCCCGACCACGATGAGGTCGCGGAGGTGCGGGAGGGTGGTGATGCCGCTGCCGCCCGAGCCGCCGCCCGCGTACGACCAGCCGTGCGGCTTGATGAGGTCCTCGTACGGCCCCTCGGTCCGCCGCACGAACGCGGCCGATACCGTGTGCTGCCCCGCCTTGACGAAGATGCGCTCGGTGCGCATCGGCGCCTGGCCGCGGCCGTCAGCGCCCGCCACCTGCGCCAGCTCGTAGTTGAGCAGCGCCACGCGCTCCCCGTCGACGGAAATGTCCACGTCCTCGAGCCGCGCGTTCTCGCCCGCGTTGAACGTCAACGCGAACTCGTACTCGGCGTCGGCCGGGAAGATGTGCTTCACGACCATGCCGCCCCGCGTGCCGTAGGGCGCGCCCTCGACGTAGTCCCACGGATGCTGGGACATGTAGCTCGGGTTGGTGTAGGTGGTGTCGATGGTGGGCGCCGTGCGATCCCCCACCGCCATGCGGCTGATGGCCGTCGCGGCGTTCAGGTACGCCTCGAGCAGGGTCGGCGAGAGCGCCTGCGCGTCGGCGATGTTGTCGAAGTTCGCGCTCTTCGTGTCGAGCGGCAGCCAGTCGCCCGCGTTCACCTCGAGGGCGAGCATCTCGCGGATGGCGCGCTCGTACTCGGGCCGGTTCAGGCGCTGGAAGGTCCGTCGGCCGGGATTGGGCGACTTCGAGGCCGCGGTGTCGAGCGTGGTCTCCAGCGCCGCGATGAGCGAAGCGTGCGTGGCAGCGTCGGGACGCTGCGCGCCGCGCGGCGGCATCATGCCGGCCTGCAGCTTGACGATCATCTTCTCGGCCACCTCGGCGTGCTCGACCGCCTTCGCCACGTCGAACGACGCGAGCGACAGGCCGGCCGCAGGGCGCCGATCGTTGTGGCAGCCGGCGCAGTACTTCTTGATGACGCCGTTGTGATCCTGGGCGGGCGTGCCGGCCGACGAGCGCATGGGCGCGGGCAGGCCCGCGCTCGAGGGCGCCTGCGCAGAAGCGCGCGCGGTGGGAGCCGTGGCGGCCGGGCGAGCCGTGCCGGATTGTGCAGCCTGCGCGGACACAGGGAAGCGCTCGGCCAGCGCGGCGCTGACCACCAACCCAAGGCACGCGACACCGCTGCCGAGAACTGCCTTCGTACCACGCCTCATGTCGGCTCCACCCTCGGGATAAAGCTCTGCCGTCCCCGCAATCTGCGCCCGGCGATTATACGCTCGTCCCAGGGCGATTGAGGCGGGTGGCGTCCTCGGAATGACGTCAGAAGTCGTCAAAGATCGTCTCTGAACGTCTCCGAGGCTTGAGGTCTTGGGGCTTGGGGCTTGGGGGGCGGCCTACTCGCGCAGGCGGCGCAGGGTCAGGCGGAAGGCGCGGTAGCCCGCCTCGGGGTCGTAGACGATGACGGGCATGAGGCGGCCGCGGATCTTGTGGGGGTTGGTCCGGGCGTAGGCCATCAGGGTCGTCGCCAGGGTCTCTCGCGAGCGGTCGCTCGGCTCGTCCATCGGGGCGCCGGTCAGCAGCTCGCTCAGCGACACGGCCCAGGGCGCGCTCCAGGAGCGTGTCCACGACCTGGCCCTTCACCACGTTGTGCGAGAAGTTGAAGAAGAACGAGAGCGGCGAGTAGGCCTCGGTCGTGGGACGGAAGGCCTCGAACTCGGCCATGAGCTCGGGCTGGTACTGCAGGAAGTAGTCGCGAAAGCGCCGGCGCTCCACCTCGTGCGCGGCCAACGACTGCGGGCCCGCGCCGATGAATGCCCGGGCGTCGCCCGAGAGGCCGTTCAACATCGACTCGACCACATCGCGCCGCGCCAGGACCGCGTCGCCTCCCTCGCGGATCCGGTGGTACTCGTCCATCAGCGTCGCCACGGCGAAGCAGAGCCAGGGGTAGTCCGCCACGTTGTCGTTCCGCATCAGCGAGGTGTCGCGGCCGTAGGTGGCCTCGAAGCCGAAACGGAGATGGCAGCCCATGCTCGCCCCGTGCCCGAGCGCGATGGCGGCGCGGTGACGGTGATTGAGCCCGCGCGTGCGATCGAGCAGCAGGTCGTAGCCGTGCTCCTCGCGCTCGTAGTGTGCCGTCGCGATGAGCAGCAGCGTCTCCGCGTCGGCGCAGAACCGCTGGCCGCTCCCCCTCGGCCCCTGCAGCAGGCCCAGCAGTGCGCCCACGCGATCCAGGTGCTCGTCCGCGTCGCCCTCGTCCCACGCCCGCAGCGTCAGGAGCGAGAGGACATGCATGAAGTAGTAGTCGATGAGGACGGCCGGTACGACGGGGTCGAACCGGTCGCCGCCCCGCTGGTCGATCAGGTAATTGAGGACGTCGACCGGGATGGTGTCGGGGTTGACGTGATCCGCCACGCCGTCCCAGTCGTGGAGGGCGTGGAAGCCCTCGGCGCGGGTCAGCCGGTCGAAGTCGCGGACGGGCCGCGCCAGGTCGAGTGCGGCGTCGCCGAACGTCCAGACGTCGGTGCGGAGCGCCACGCGCAGCCGGACCAGCGCCGCCTCCACCGTGGGCGACGTGGACAGCTCGCGGACGACATCCTGGCGGAACGGTCCCGAAAGCGCATGGTCGATGAGGGCGCAGACGTCGCCGAAGGGGACGGCCGCGGGCGAACGGGACATTCGGGGGATTGTACCGGACGGGGGCAGGGTTCTCGGGTTCCGGGGTTCTGGGGTTCTGGGGTTCTGGGGTTCTGAGGTTCTGAGGTTCTGAGGTTCTGGGGTTCTGAGGTTCTGGGGGTTCTGAGGTTCTGAGGCTGAGATGGCGATCAGCGCGCTCACGCGCTAACCAGTCGGCGACCGCCACACGCGCTCCCGCCTCCCGTCACCCCAGCTCTCGTGCTGCCGTGGCACCGGCTACCGCGGCACCCCGCACCTTGCGGCCATGCCCCGTGCACCCCGTGCACCCCGTGCACCCCTGCACCCTTGCACCCTTGCACCCTTGCACCCTTGCACCCTTGCACCC
>CAZLBU010000007.1:0-7113 GCA_964557815.1 uncultured Bifidobacteriaceae bacterium
GCGGCGAAGTAGTGATCGTCGATGCCCGCGTAGAGGAACGAGCCGCTCTCGGTGCCCGCCGCAGGACCCAGCCTCGTTACCGAGTTGTCCTGGTGCACCAGCGCCTGCGCCGGAGTCGAGTAGCTCGGCGCCAGGAAGCTGCCTTGCGGGGCGTGGGCGTTGTCGTCGCCCAGCCCGGGGCCCCAATCGATGGCCGGGTTCAGCACCTGCGCCCCAGCCTGGGCGCTCACCGCGACCGAAACGATGTAGCCGTCCGGCTGAAGCGTGAAGGTCTTGCCCACTCGAAGACCCTGCGCGTCCTGCCATTCGAACGACAGGGTGACGGCCTGCGACGTGGCATCGAGGGTTGCCGGGGACGTGCTCCGGAAGAGCGCACCGTTCACGCGCGAGGTCTGGTCGGCGTCGTCCAGACGCAATGAGAACGGCGTCAGGGCCTGATTGACGTTCCCGGGCGCCGGCACGAGGTCCAGCGGCTGGCCCGCTTCGTTCTGGTACTGCTTCAGCACCCAGTGGCGCAGGCGGGCGCCCCGATTGGTGAACACCGCCCGGACGGTGCGAGTCTCGACGGTAATGTCCCGCTCCTCGCCCTCACCCGTCACGACCGAGCTGGCCGCGGCGGGCGGGGCCGGGGCCACCGGTGCTGCCGGGGCAGGCGCCTGACTCCCGGCAGCCGCTGCCTGCGGAGCGCTGGTGCCCGCGGCAGGTGTGGCAGTGCCAGCCGGACTCGTCGCCGGAGGCGGCGCGGGCGGAGCGAAGTAGCTCTGGTAAACGAACAGCACCAGAAAAGAGAGTGAGATGGCGAGAAGAACGCGGCGTTCCATTGAAGAGGGGGGCCGAAAACTCAGGGATACCTAGTGAGGATGCCGCTGGGGCACCGGATCGTAGCCGTGGCCGCCAAACGGATGGCAGCGGCACAACCGCTTGGCGCCGAGCCAGCCTCCCCGGAGGATCCCGAACCGGGCGACGGCTTCCGAAGTGTAATCGGCGCAGCCGGGGACAAAGCGGCAGCTGCCCGCAAACCATGGAGAGAACACGGCCTTATACGCCCGAATGAGGACGAGGCCGACCTGCGCCGGTCCTGTTGGTACGGGGTCGCCCGGGCTGATTTCGCCGGTCGAGAAGCGCTCGGAATTCGGCCTCGAGGGTGACATAGGACGCATCGAGCATCTCGCGGCGAGGCACGACAACGATGTCGAACCCACCAGGTGGTTTGTGGTGGCGGAACAGGTCCCGAACCAGGCGCTTGGCTCGGTTTCTGACGACGGCCGAGCCCATTTTCCGGGTGGCGGCAATACCAAGCCTGGCTCCAGCCCGTCCATTGGGACTGACGAACATCGTCATCAGGCGGCCTGAGTGACGATGCCCGGTATTGTAGATTCGCTCGAAATCTTCGCGCTTACGGATGTGTTCGTCCGCGCGAAACGAGGGCATCTCAGGCTTCGTCCGACACCGTGAGACGCTTGCGGCCCTTGGCTCGACGCCGCTTGAGCACCTGCCGCCCGTCCCTGGTGGACATCCGCACCAGGAAGCCGTGGGTCTTGGCCCGGCGACGAGTGTTGGGTTGGAACGTACGCTTGCCCTTCTTGGATCTGGCCATGTTTTCCCTCTGAACGAACCTCCGATTGTATGGCCCCAGCTCCCCCGGTGTAAAGGCCCAACGGCGTGCTAGAGTGTGCGTTCGCCTGTCCGAGTTTTCCACACCTGTGGAAAACCTTGTGGAAAAGGCCGGAAATCACGTCGAAAGAACCGCCAGGAACCAGGCTTTTTCGCTAATTCTTCGCCAGATTCTCTCAAAAATGCCTCCGACGAACGTCTGGGACCAGGTACTCGCCATCATCGAGGGGAAGGTGGGCCCCCACAGCTTCTCGACCTGGTTCAAGCCCACCTCGCTCAAGGCAGACGAGGGTCGCTCACTGGTGGTCCGGGTTCCCGCGCCGCTCTATGTGGAGTGGCTTCCACGCCACTACTCCGTCGTCCTGGCCGAGTCGCTCACCGAGGTCGGGCGCCCACAGACGCAGCTCGTCTTCGAGGTGGGCTCTGCCGAAGCCTCGCTCGTCACCCCAGGTGCCGTCGAACCGGCGCGCCTCGAACCCTCACCGAAACCGGACGTGGAGGCGGCCTTACCGGCAAACGCCTTCCAGGCCGAGCTGCCGGCGCCGGGCCCCGTCATTCCCGGGGGGCTCAATCCCCGCTACACCTTCGATACGTTCATCGTCGGCCCCTCGAACCAGTTCGCGCACGCGGCCTGCCGCGCCGTGGCCGAGGCCCCGTCCCGCTCGTACAACCCGCTGTTCATCTACGGCGGCGTGGGCCTGGGCAAGACGCACCTGATGCACGCCATCGGGCACTATGTCGTGCAGCACAACCCGTCGTTGACGCTCACCTACATCTCGTCCGAGCGCTTCATGAACGAGATGATCAACGCGCTGCGCTTCGATCGCATCCTGGAGTTCCGCGCGCGCTATCGCAGCGTGGACGTGCTGCTCGTGGACGACATCCAGTTCGTCTCCGGCAAGGAAGGCACGCAAACCGAGTTCTTCCACACGTTCAACGCGCTGCACGACGCGCAGAAGCAGATCGTCATCAGCAGCGATCGGCCTCCACACGAAATCCCGGCGCTCGAGGAGCGCCTTCGCTCGCGATTCGAATGGGGCCTCATTGCCGACATCCAGTCCCCGGACATCGAGACGAAGACGGCCATCCTGAAGAAGAAGGCCGAGACCGAGGCGGTGCCGCTGCCGGACAACGTCGCGATGTACATCGCCAGCCGCATCAAGTCGAACATCCGGGAGCTCGAGGGCTCTCTCATTCGACTACTGGCGTACGCCTCCCTCACCGGTCGTCCGCTGACCATCGAACTCGCCCAGGACGTGCTCAAGAACGTGCTGGACCACGACGATCGGGCGGTCACCATCGAGCAGATCCAGAAGTTCGTGGCCGACTACTACCAGTTGAAGCTGACCGACCTCAAGTCGCGCAACAACTCCAAATCGGTGGCGATGCCCCGCCAGGTGGCGATGTACCTGTGCAAGATGCTGACACACGCCTCCCTGCCGGAGATCGGCCGCAGCTTCGGTGGCAAGCACCATTCGACGGTCATCCACTCGATCAAGAAAGTGGAAGAACTGCGAAAGGGCAGCAACGACTTCAATAACCAGGTGGACAATCTCCTCGAGTCGTTCAGGTAGGTTCCAAGTGCTGTCAACGGGATCCACAGCCGAGGCTGCGGCGGCTTGTGGACGCCTGTGCATGGGGCGAAAGCCCCTGTCGGGAGGCCCATGACATCCACACGTGGGCCACAGAAAATTCCACAAGTTAAATAACTGAATTACAAGGACTTACCGGCTGAGTTTATTTCCTGAACCGGGCCTAGTTCCTGTATAATTATTTGTCTTCGCCTTTTCTCTTTTCCCCAGAGGTTAAGCAGCACATGGAACTGGTCGCCCGAAAAGCCGATCTTGTGCGTGAACTGCAGTTCTTCCAGCAGATCGTGGAGCGCAAGAACACGATCCCGATCCTGGCCAATGTGCTCATCGAGGCGACCGGAAACGAAATCACGCTCCTGGCCACGGACCTCGAGGTCACCCTGCGCAGCCGGGCTGAAGCCGCGGTGTCCCGTCACGGCGCGGTCACCCTGCCCGCCAAGAAGCTGTACGAGGTCGTCCGGGCCCTGCCCGATGGCGACGTGAACATCGAGACCGAGAAGGGGGGCAACGGCGTGAAGGTGTCGGGAGGGCAGTTCAGCTCCCGCATGCCGACGCTACCCCGCGAAGACTTCCCGACCATCACCGAACCGCCAGGGGCGGCCAGGGCTGGTATCAAGGGATCGACGCTCGCGCAGATGATTGCGAAGACCCAGTTCGCCATCACCGGCGAGGACACGCGCTACTACCTGAACGGCGCCCAGTTCGTGCTCGGTCCCGACAAGATGACGATGGTCGCCACCGACGGGCATCGTCTTGCGCTGGTACACGCGGACCGCGAAGGCACGCACAAGGGCGAGGACGTGAAGGCCATCCTGCCGCGCAAGGCCCTGGCCGAGCTCGGGCGGCTGCTGGCAGAGTCGGACGGCGAGGTGCAGTACGAGCGGGGCGAGAACCACCTGTTCTTCGAGATCGGGCCGCGGCTGCTGATGTCGCGCATGATCGACGGGCAGTTCCCGGCCTACGAGAAGGTTGTGCCGAAGAACAACGACAAGCACGTCGAGTTCGAGCGGGATCGGCTCACCAACGCGGTCAGGCGCGTGGCGCTGCTCTCGAATGAACGATCGCGGGCGGTGAAGTTCCAGGTGGAGAAGGGCAAGGTCGAGGTCACCTCCAGCAGTCCGGAGTTCGGCGAGGCACGGGAGCCCATCGCGGTGGATTACGCGGGCCCGGACATCACCATCTGCTTCAACGCGCAGTACGTGATCGACTTCCTGAACGCCGCCGAGTCCGACATCGTGGCGTTGGATCTCAAGGACGATGTGAGCCAGGCCGTGATGAAGCCGGTGGGCGTGGAAGGGTACGACTACACCTACGTGATCATGCCCATGCGGGTGTGATGACTGGAGACAGAGACATCAGCGTGTCAGAGATAGAACAGACGATTCCGCAGGGCGTGGGCCCGCAGGACTACGGCGCGGAGAGCATCAAGGTTCTCGAGGGACTGGAGGCCGTCCGCAAGCGGCCGGCCATGTACATCGGATCCACGGGCCCGGCGGGCCTGCACCACCTGGTGTACGAAATCGTCGACAACTCCATCGACGAGGCCCTTGCCGGGCACTGCACGGAAATCGGCGTCACGCTCCACCTGGACAAGTCCGTCACGGTCGTGGACAACGGGCGCGGCATTCCGACCGAGATGCACGAGACCGGCCGGCCCGCGGCGGAAGTCGTGCTGACCGTGCTGCACGCGGGCGGCAAGTTCGACAACAAGAGCTACAAGGTGTCGGGCGGCCTGCACGGCGTGGGCTCCTCCGTGGTCAACGCGCTCTCCGAGCGCCTGGAGCTGGAAATCTGGCGCAACAGCCAGGTGTACCAGCAGACCTACGAGCGCGGGGCGCCGCAGGGAGACCTCGTCGTCACCGGGACGACGCAGCGGCGGGGCACGAAGATCACGTTCAAGCCGGACGAGCAGATCTTCGAGACGACGGACTTCAGCTTCGACACGCTGGCCCAGCGGCTGCGCGAGCTGGCGTTCCTCAACGCCGGGCTCGTCATCACGCTCGACGACGAGCGCGACGGGAAGAGCCACCGCTTCCACTACGAGGGCGGCATCGTCTCGTTCGTGGAGCACCTGAACAAGAACAAGGGGCTCGTGAACGAGAAGCCCATCCACATGCACGGTGAGCGCGAGGGCATCGACGCCGAGATCGCGCTGCAGTGGAACGACGGGTACAACCCGCAGGAATTCTCGTTCGCCAACAACATCAACACCCACGAGGGCGGCACGCACCTCTCCGGCTTCCGGTCCGCGCTGACGCGCACCATCAACGCCTACGCGACGCGGAACAACCTGACGAAGGACCTCAAGGACGCCACCATCAGCGGCGACGACATCCGCGAGGGGATGACGGCGGTCATCAGCGTCAAGATTCCGCGCCCGCAGTTCGAGGGCCAGACGAAGACGAAGCTCGGCAACACCGAGGTGAAGGGCATCGTCGAGGCCATCGTGAACGACAGGCTCGGGGCGTACCTCGAGGAGAACCCTGCCGTCGCGAAGCGAGTCGTGTCGAAGGCGGCCGAGGCCGCCCGCGCGCGCGAAGCGGCTCGGAAGGCACGGGACCTGGTGCGCCGGAAGGGCGCGCTGGACGGCGGCTCGCTGCCCGGGAAGCTCGCGGACTGCCAGGAACGGGATCCCGCGCAGTCGGAGATTTACATCGTCGAGGGCGAATCGGCCGGCGGCTCGGCCAAGCAGGGCCGCGATCGGCGCTTCCAGGCCATCCTGCCCATCAAGGGCAAGATCCTGAACGTGGAGCGCGCGCGGCTGGACCGCATGCTGAGCTCCGACGAGATCAAGACGATGATTGCCGCGCTCGGGTGCGGCATCGGCACCGAGGACTTCGACATCGACAGGCTCCGGTACCACCGGATCATCATCATGACCGACGCGGACGTGGACGGCTCCCACATCCGCACGCTCCTGCTCACGTTCTTCTACCGGCAGATGCCGCAGCTGGTGGAGCGCGGCCACATCTACATCGCGCAGCCGCCGCTGTTCCGGGCCAAGCGCGGCCGCGTGGAGACCTACATCAAGGACGAGCGCGCGCTCGAGAACTTCCTGGTGCACCGCGCCGTGGAATCACGCGTGGTGAAGCTGGCGGACGGCACCGAAATCTCCGGTCCGGCGCTCGAGAAGGCGCTGCACGGGATCATCGGGTACCAGAAGGTGCTGCAGCTGGTGCAGCGCAGGGGCCACGCGCGCGAGGTGGTCGAAGGGCTCCTCGACCGCGAAGTGAAGGACCGCAGCTTCTTCGACGACGAGGCGCAGGTTCAGGCCCTGGCTGGCGAACTGACCACACCCCTCCGCGGAGTGTCGGCCGTCAAGGACGCGGAGCACAACACCTTCGCCCTCCGCGTGGACGACCGGTCATCCGGCTACTCGCGCGTGAGCATCATCGGCCTCGAGTTCGCGCTGTCCGGGGAGTACCGGACGCTGGGCGCGAGCTACGGCGAGATCAGGGACATCGTCCGCGCCCTTCGCAAGGGGCCAATCGAGGTGCGCGTCATCTCGGGCGCCAGGGCCGTGGAGGAGCCGGTCGAGCCGGAGGATGAAGCGGCGGACACCGCGCCGGACGCCGAGCCGGTGGCGGCCACGCCGGCGCCGGCTGCCGGACGCCGGGAACCGGAGCCGGTCTTCATCGCCACGCTGGACGATCTCGTCGAGCACTTCATCGCCCTGGGCAGGAAGGGCGTGGCGATCAACCGGTACAAGGGCCTCGGCGAGATGAATCCGGACACGCTGTGGGCGACGACGATGAACCCGGAGACGCGCACATTGCTGCAGGTGCGGGCCGAGGATCACACCGAGGCGGACCAGATGTTCACCACGCTGATGGGCGACGAGGTCGAACCGCGTCGCAAGTTCATCGAGGACAACGCGCTCGACGTGCGCAACCTCGACATCTGACGT
>CAZLBU010000007.1:7123-9736 GCA_964557815.1 uncultured Bifidobacteriaceae bacterium
ACCCCTGATCCCTGATCCCTGACCCCTGACCCCTGATCCCGAATGTCCACGACCGAATCCAGAATCCTCGTCAACATCGAAGACGAGATGAAGCGCTCGTACCTGGATTACGCGATGAGCGTAATCATCGGGCGGGCGCTGCCGGACGTGCGCGACGGGCTCAAGCCCGCGCACCGGCGCGTGCTCTACGCGATGCGGCAGATGGGGCTGGCCAGCAATCGCGCGTACCGCAAGTGCGCGAAGATCGTCGGTGAGGTCATCGGCAACTACCATCCCCACGGCGACGCCCCGGCGTACGACACGCTGGTGCGCCTGGCGCAGGACTTCAACATGCGCTACACCCTGGTGGACGGCCAGGGGAACTTCGGCTCGGTGGACGGGGATCCGCCGGCCGCGTACCGGTATACCGAAGCCCGCCTCGAGGCCCTCGCCGAGGCGATGATGGAGGACCTCGAGAAGGACACCGTCGACTTCGTCCCGAACTTCGACGAAACGACCGACGAGCCCACCGTGCTCCCGACGGCGTTCCCCAACCTGCTCGTGAACGGGTCCACGGGCATCGCGGTGGGGATGGCCACCAACATCCCGCCGCACAACATGCGCGAGGTCATCGATGGCGTCATCTGGGTCATCGAGAAGACCCTGATGGCGCCGGCGGACGCACCGAAGCTGACGCGGGAGCAGAAGCTGCGCGAGTTGCTGAAGCTGGTGCCGGGTCCCGACTTCCCGACCGGCGGCCTCATCGTCGGGCGCCGCGGCATCCACGAGGCCTACCTCACGGGCCGGGGCGGCATCCAGGTGCGCGCGCGGGCGGAGATCGAGCAGACGAAGAAGGGTGACCGCACCCAGATCGTCGTCCACGAGATCCCCTACCAGGTGAACAAGAAGAACCTGCTCGAGCGCATGGCGGACCTCGTGCGCGAGAAGACCATCGAGGGCATCTCGGACATCCGCGACGAGTCGGACCGCGACGGGATGCGCGTGGTCATCGAGCTGAAGCGGGACGCGGTAGGCGAGGTGGTGCTGAACAATCTCTACAAGCACACCCAGCTCCAGCAGACGTTCGGGATCATCCTGCTGGCCATCGTGGCCGGCCGGCCGCGGGTGCTGAACCTGCTCGAGATCGTCGATCACTTCATCGACTTCCGCCGCGAAGTGGTGCGGCGGCGCACCGAATTCGAGCTGCGCAAGGCCGAGGCCCGCGCGCACATCCTCGAAGGCCTGCGGATCGCGCTGGATCACCTCGACGCGGTCATCACCCTGATCCGCAACTCGAAGAACCCGGCGGAGGCCAAGGTCGGTCTCGTCACGCGGTTCGGGCTCAGCGAGATCCAGGCGCAGGCCATCCTGGACATGCAGCTGCAGCGGCTGACGGGCCTCGAGCGCCAGAAGATCCTCGACGAGCTCGCCGAGCTGATGAAGCTCATCGAGCGGCTCCGGGCCATCCTCGCCAACCAGCAGCTGCTCCTGCAGATCGTCGTTGACGAGCTGAAGGCGGTGCAGGCCCGTTTCGGCGACGACCGCCGCACGCAGATCCTCGAGGAGGAGGGCGAGCTCAGCATCGAGGACCTGATCGCCGAGGAGGACGTCGCGGTCACGGTCACCGACACGGGGTACATCAAGCGGACGCCCATCACGACCTACCGCGCGCAGCGCCGCGGCGGCCGCGGACGCATCGGCATGCGGACGCGCGAAGAAGACGTGGTGAACCACCTGTTCGCAGCGTCCACGCACTCGGTGCTCATGGTGTTCTCGGACCGGGGCCGGGCCTACTGGCTGAAGGTGCACGAGATTCCAGACGTCGGCGCCGACGGGCGCGGCAAGTCCATCGCGAACCTGGTCCAGATGGAGCCCGGCGAGCGCATCGCGGACATGCTGGCCCTTCGCGAGTTCGACGACCAGCACTTCATCGTGATGGGCACGCGCAAGGGGACGGTGAAGAAGACCGAGCTCTCGGCGTTCAGCAACCCCCGCGCCGGCGGCATCATCGCGATGGGTGTGGACGAGGGCGACGCCGTGATGGCGGTGCAGCTCTCGGACGGCGCCAGCGAGATCTTCATCGGCACCCGCGAGGGCAAGGCCATCCGCTTCCCCGAGGACGAGGTCCGCCCGATGGGACGCAGCGCCTACGGGGTGCGTGGCATCCAGCTTCGGGAGGGAGACGAAGTGGTGGCGATGCAGGTGGCCAAGCCGGGCGGCACGCTGCTGACGGTCACCGAGCGCGGCTACGCGAAGCAGACCGAGATCGACGAGTACCGCGTCACCAGCCGCGGCGGGCTTGGCGTGAAGAACGTCGAGATCACGGACAAGAACGGCCGCGTCGTCAACATCGCGCAGGTCCACGAGGACGACGAGCTGCTGGTCATCACCGAGCAGGGGAAGATCCTGCGGACGCCGGCGGGCGACATCCGGACCGCCGGACGGGCCACGCAAGGGGTGCGACTGATGGACCTCGAGGAAGGCGACCGCGTCGTGTCCATCGCGCTGGTGCCGAGGGCCGAGGACGAACCGGCGGAAGGGCCGGGGGCTCCTGATGACCTTGTCGAGCCGGGGCAAGAGTAGTAGGCTCGGCCTTTCTCAAGACGATTCCGAGGAGGGAAGAATGGTGAGGTC
>CAZLBU010000007.1:9746-18098 GCA_964557815.1 uncultured Bifidobacteriaceae bacterium
CACGATGAAGGCTGTGCTGCTGTTGCTGCCCGTCGCCGCGCTCGAGGTCGCGTGCTCGCGTCCCCCCGAGCAGCAGATGCTCAACCAGTTCTTCCGGGCCGCGCGCAACAGGGACAACACGACGGCGGCGATGATGGCCACCGTCGCGCTCGACCCGCGTACCCAGGGCTCGGTCGAGGACTTCTCGATCACCTCCGTCGGCGCGGAGCGGCGGGAACCGCTGCCGCACAAGGCATTGATGGAGGCCGCGGAGAAGGCGCGTCAGGAGGAGGCCGAATTCCAGCGCCGGAAGCGGGAGTATTCCAACGCCAACCTCGCGACCATCGAGGAGATTCTCAAGATCGAGAATCAGCCGAACGTGAAGTTCACCCCGCTGCAGGCCAAGGTCAAGCCCGAGTGGGACAAGTGGCGCGCCGACACGGCCATGTTCGTGAAGAACCTGAGCACCGCGCGTGCGGCAGCGGAGGCTGCCACCGCACTTCCCGAGGCGTCACTGGCGCAGCCCGGCCAGCCCGAGTTCGACGTCAACGCCTTCGAGGGGGAGATGGTGAGCAAGGATGTGGCCATCCGCGCGCAGGTGAAAGGGCCCGACGGGCAGACCGCCGAGAAGGACCTGACCATCACGCTCTCGAAGGCGGTCGGCACGCAGGCCGGCACCGCCCGCGAGGGCAAGTGGATCATCACGAAGATCGCGGGGCTCTGACGGGAAGGCGGAAGGCAGAGACAGAAGGCAAAGGCAAAAGGCAAAAGGCAGAAGGCAGAAGGCGGAAGGAAAGAGGCCCGGGGGAGCGCGCGCGGCGGTCACGCGCGCTCGAGCTTCGCGTACTTCGCCCGCAGCGTCTTCTGTCCCACGGACACGAACCGCACGACCAGCTTCTGGTCGTCCTCCAGATCCTCCACGCTCACCACCATCCCGACGCCGAACTGACCGTGCTTGACGCGCAGCCCGGGGCGGAGGCCCGCCGACTGGTCCTCATCCTCGTACATGAAGGGCGGCGGTTCCTCCCGCGCGCGATCGGGCCCGCGCCTTGGCGGGCGTGCATAGGGGTTCGCCCGGTATTCCCATCCACCGCGAGTGCCTCGATACGGTGACGACAGGGACGAGAACTCCTGCTCGATGAGATCCGCGGGAATCTCATCGATGAACCGCGATGGCTCGGTGGCCTGGTACTCGCCGAAGACCCGCCGGCGCGCGGCGCTGGTCAGGACCAGCCGCTTGCGAGCCCGGGTGATGCCGACGTAGCACAGCCGCCGTTCCTCCTCCAGCTCCGCATCGTCCTCGCGCGCGCGGGAGTGAGGGAAGAGGCCCTCCTCGAGGCCGGCCATGACGACGACCGGGAACTCGAGGCCCTTGGCCGAGTGCAGCGTCATCATCAGCACGCGGGCGTCGCGCCCGCCCTGTTCCTTGTCCACGTCGGAGAGCAGCGAGAGCCGATCGACGAACCCTCCAAGGGATGTGTCCACCTCGCGGGCCTCGTATTCCCTCGCCGCCGACACGAGCTCCATCAGGTTCTCGATGCGGGCCTCCGACTCCTCGCTCCGGTCCTCGCGCAGGTCGCGGAGGTAGCCTGACTGGTCCAGGGCCTTGCCCAGCGTGATGGCCACGGTCTCGTGCCGGGCCGTGTCGGAGAGCGAGGTGATCAAGTCACGGAACGCGGCCAGCGATGCCACCTGCCGGGGATTGAGGAGCCGCCGATCCACGGCGGTCACCAGCTTCGTCCAGAGCGAGTTCGAGGCCACGGCGGCCTGAAGCCCCGCGAGAAGCGGCGGGAGGTCCTCGGCCGCCTCGCCGACGTCCACCTGCTCGAGCGCGTCCATCACGCCCTTGCCGATCCCTCGTGCGGGCGTGTTGATGACGCGCCTCAGCGCGACATCGTCGTGGGGGTTGAGGATCAGCTTGAGGTAGGCGAGCGCGTCCTTGATCTCACGGCGCTCGTAGAAGCCGACGCCTCCGAGGATGAGGTACGGGATGCCCGCCGCCCTGAGCGCGTCTTCCACCGACCGGGACTGCGCGTTGGTTCGATACAGCACCGCCATCGTCGCGTCGACGTCTTCGCGTATCGTGTTCCGGGCGGTGCGCGCGATGAACTCCGCCTCCTCGAGCTCGTCGGACGCCCGGAAGTACACGATCCGGGCGCCGCCCTTCCGGTCGGTCCAGAGGGCCTTCTCCTTGCGGTTGCGGTTGTTGCCGATGACGGCCGAGGCCGCGTCGAGAATGACCTGTGTCGAGCGATAGTTCCGCTCGAGGCGCACGACCTCGGCCTCGGGGAAGTCCTGCTCGAAGTCCATGATGTTGCGGAGATCCGCCCCGCGCCACTTGTAGATGGACTGGTCGGGGTCACCGACGACGCAAAGGTTGCGATGGCCCCCGGCGAGCTGCTTCACGAGCATGTACTGCGGGCGGTTGGTGTCCTGGTACTCGTCCACCATGACGAACCTGAATCGGCGGGCGTACCGCTCGCGCAGGGCCGGGTTCCGATCGAAGAGGTCCACGGTCCTGAGCAGCAGGTCGTCGAAGTCGAGCGCGCTTGCCTCGGCCAGGGCGCGGTTGTAGCCCAGGAACAACCGGCCTATTTCGCGATCGCGGGGGTTCCACGTGTTCTCGAACGACTCGGGCCCCTCCATCCGGTTCTTGGCGTGGCTGATGCGCCCCAGCACCATGCGGGCCTGGTACGTGCTGTCGTCGAGCCCGTACTCCTTGACCAGCTGCTTGATGACCGACTGCTGATCGGCCGAATCGTAGATGGTGAAGTCGCGGCTGAGGCCGATGTGCCCGGCCTCGCGCCTCAGGAGGCGCGCGCAGAGGGCATGGAAGGTGGAGATCCACATCGCGCGGCAATCGATGTCGAGCAGGGCCTCCACCCGCTCGCGCATCTCCGCGGCGGCCTTGTTGGTGAACGTGACCGCGACGATTTCGTCCGGATGGGCGACGCGCTCGGAGACCAGGTAGGCGATGCGATGCGCGATGACGCGCGTCTTGCCCGATCCGGCCCCCGCGAGAATGAGCAGCGGGCCTTCCGTGTGGCGGACCGCGGCCTGCTGCTCGGGATTCAGGGAAGAGAGGAGATCCAACCCTCCTATTCTACCGTGACGCTCTTGGCGAGGTTCCTCGGTTGATCGACGTCGCAGCCACGCCTGATGGCGATGTGGTACGCGAGGAGCTGCAGCGGGATGGTCATGGCCACCGGCGTCAGCAGCGGAGTCGTTGCAGGAATTGCCACCAGTGCGTCGGAATGGCGATCCAGGAGATCCGTGAGGGGACTGTCCCCATCGTTGGTGACGGCGATGACCGAGCCGCCCCGTGCCTTGGCTTCCTGGATGTTGCCCAGCATCTTCTCGAACACCGCGTCACGCGGGGCCAGCGCCACCACCGGCATGGCCTCGTCGATGAGGGCGATGGGCCCGTGTTTCATCTCGCCAGCCGGATAGCCCTCGGCGTGAATGTAGGAGATCTCCTTCAGCTTCAGCGCGCCTTCGAGGGCGATGGGATAGTTCACGCCGCGGCCGAGATAGAGGAAGTCCGACCGGTTGTAGAAGCGCGCCGCGATGTCTTCCGTCACCTTGGACGCCTGGATCGCGCCCTCGACGACCTGGGGCAGGCGCATCAGCGCGTCGATGGCGGTGCGGCGCTGCTCGATCGTGAGTGTCTCGCGGATCTCGGAAAGACGGAGCGCGAGAAGGTAGAGCGCCACCAGCTGGGTCGTGAAGGCCTTCGTGGAGGCGACGCCGATCTCCGGGCCGGCATGCGTGTAGATGGTGCCCTCGGCTTCGCGCGTGGCCATGCTTCCCACGACGTTGCAGATGGCGACACTGCGGGCGCCCTTGGCCTTCGCCTCGCGGAGGGCCGCCAGGGTGTCGGCGGTCTCACCGGATTGGGTAATCGCGACGGTCAGCGATCGGCGGTCCACGATGGGATCGCGGTACCGGAACTCGGAGCCGTAGTCCACCTCGACCGGGATGCGGGCCAGTTGCTCGATCATGAACTTACCGACGAGCGCCGCGTGCCACGACGTGCCGCATGCGACCATCGTGACCTTGCTCACGTCCGCGAGGTCTGACGGGCTGATGGCGAGCTCGTCCAGGAACGTCTGCGCGGAGTCCACGGAGACGCGGCCGAGGATGGTCTCGCGCAGCGCGTGCGGCTGCTCGATGATCTCCTTCAGCATGAAGTGCTTGTAGCCGGCCTTCTCGGCCATGACCGGGTCCCAGGTCACCCGCGTGGGCACATGCGTGACCTCGGTGCCGTCGAGCGACCTGAACGTGGCGCCCGCGGGCGTGACCACGGCCATCTCGCGGTCGTCCATGAAGACGACGTCCCGCGTGTGCGCGAGGATGGCTGGCACGTCGCTCGCGACGAAGTACTCGCCGTCGCCCAGCCCCACCACGATGGGCGGGCCGTTGCGCACGGCGACGAGCTTGTCCGGGTCGTCGGCGGTGAGCAGCACCAGGGCGAAGAGCCCGCGGATCCGCGTCATCGCCCGTTGAACGGCGTTCTCGAGGCCGTCGCCGCGCCATGCGTCCTGCACCAGGTGCGCGACCACCTCGGTGTCGGTCTCGGACTGGAACACGTGGCCCTTCGCGAGGAGCTCCCGCTTCAACTCCAGGTAGTTCTCGATGATCCCGTTGTGAACCACCACCAGCCGGCCAGTGCCGTCACGATGTGGGTGCGCGTTCTCCTCGGTGGGCCGGCCGTGCGTGGCCCACCTGGTGTGGCCGAGGCCGTACTGGCCATCGAGCGGAGACTTCGCGAGCGCCTGCTCGAGGTTCGAGAGCTTGCCCGCGCTGCGGCGGATATCGAGGCGGCCGTCGTTGACCACGGCAATGCCGGCCGAGTCGTACCCGCGATACTCGAGCCGCTTCAGCCCGTCCAGGATGACGGGGACGACGGGCTTCGAGCCGATGTAGCCAATGATCCCGCACATCTACGGCTTCTCACTTGTCACTGTTCGCTTCTCGCGTTTCACGTTCTGCCTTCCGGCGGCTGACCCAGCCCGGCTTGATCTCCTGCCGGGCGCGGCCGATGCCGAGCGCGTCCGCAGGCACGTCCTGGGTGACCGCCGACCCCGCGGCAACGTAGGAGTTGTCGCCGATCGTGACCGGGGCAACCAGCGTGGAGTTGCTGCCGACGAAGGCGCCCTTGCCGACCACCGTCCGGTGCTTGCGGGCGCCGTCGTAGTTGCACGTGATGGTGCCGGCGCCGATGTTCGAGCGCTCGCCGATGGTTGCGTCGCCGAGGTAGGCGAGGTGATTGGCCTTCGCGCCGTCCCCCAGCGCCGTGTTCTTGAGCTCGACGAAGTTGCCGACACGGGCCTCGGCGCCGAGGACCGTTCCCGGCCTCAGGTGCGCAAACGGGCCCACGCTGCAGCCCGCCCCGATGGTCGAGTCCGTCACGACCGAGTGATTCAGCAGCGTCACGCGATCGCCCACCGTCGAGTTGACCACGCGAGTTCCCGAGTGGATTTCGCAGGCGCTGCCGATGCGTGTCGAACCCTCGAGGTACACGCACGGATGAATCACGGTGTCGGGCCCCACCTCGACGCCGCTGTCGACATACGTCGTGGCCGGATCGACCAGGGTGACCCCTGCGGCCATCAGCTCCTCGTTCCTTGCCTGTCGAACCATTCGACTGACCTCCGCCAGCTCCGATCGGCTGTTGATTCCTCGAATCTCGTTCGCGTTCGGGACGTGCCAGGTCGTGACGATCCGGCCCTGGCGCCGGTAGATGCCGACGAGGTCGGGCAGATAGTACTCGCCTTGCGCGTTGGCGGCGCCGATGCCGCGGAGGGCCTCGAACAACGGCGCCAGGTCGAAAGCGTAGATGCCCGAGTTGATCTCCCTGATCTCGCGCTCAGCCGGGGAGGCGTCTCGTTCCTCGACGATGCGCACGATCTCGCCTTCCTTGCGGACCACGCGGCCGTAGCCGAAGGGTCGCGGCACGGTGGCGGTCACGACGGTGGCCGCGGCCCCCGCCTGGTGGTGAGCCTGGACCAGCGCCTGGAGCGTGGCCGGGGTGAGGAGCGGGACGTCCCCTGAGAGGAGCACGACGGTACCCGAGCGGTCCTTCAGGACCGGCTCGGCCTGGAGCAGCGCGTGACCGGTCCCGAGCTGTGGTTCCTGGACGACCGTGAAGAGTTCCGGCTTCTCGCCGAGGTGATGCCGGACCTTCGCGGCTTCGTGGCCGAGCACCACGGTGGTCGTTTCGGGCCTGAGCGACGACGCTGCCTCGAGAACGCGGTCGATGAGGGCGACACCACAAATGGGATGAAGAACCTTTGGCCTGGCGGACCGCATCCGGGTGCCCTTGCCCGCGGCCAGGATGACGATGTGGATGGCGTTCACTGATGTGGATCTTATCGGTCGCAGCGCGTGTCAGGTTGTGGCGCTAGTCGCGGACGGCGTCGTAGACATATTTGGTCGACAACCCAAATTTTCGCGCCACAAGACGGGCAGCCTCTCGCTTGGAGCGGGCGGCGTTATTGGTCAATAACCCCAATTCGTGTCGCAAGACATCCACGGAAACCGCCGGCTCCGCGGTCTGATCTGGTTCGATTCTGGGGAACACGAGCGTGAACTCGCCCTGGGGCTGCTCGAGTCTGGCGAGGATCTCTGCAGGGAGGCCGCTCAGACACTCCTCGTGGAGCTTGGTCAGCTCGCGGAATACCAAAATAGGTTGTTTGACATAACCAATGAGCTCTTCGAGCGTCTTCCGGATGCGGTGAGGGGCCTCGAAGCAGACCACGGCCAGATCGGCCTGGTAACGAACCAGCCGCTCGAACCATTCAATTCTGTCTTTTGACCGAATCGGTGGGAAGCCCAGAAATGCGAACTCCGGTTCGTCCAGCCCTGACAGCGAAATAGCCGTCGCGACTGCGCTCGGTCCGGGAACAGCCTCCACGGTGACACCAGACTCACGGGCCAGGCGCACGAGCTCTGCCCCCGGGTCCGACACCCCGGGCGTGCCGGCGTCGGACACCAGGGCCACGGATTCCCCCCGACGGAGGCGGGACAGCAGCTCGGGTGCGCGAGAGCGCTCGTTGTGCTGATGGAGACTCAGGATTCGGGTCGGGATACTGAAGTGTCGGAGCAGGTTGCCCGTCCGCCGGGTGTCCTCGGCGGCGACGATGGCGACCTCGCGCAGGACGCGAAGAGCCCGGGCCGAAATGTCCTCCAGGTGGCCGATTGGCGTGGCGACGACGAAGAGCGTACCGGCCATATTTTATTGTACCATTGGGAGATGGCCGCTCGCCGGAGGGGGCGGCCGTGATCGCCAGACATGCACGCCGCGGAACCGCTCACACACTTCGTCGACGACTACGTGGCCTACCTGTACGAGGCCCGCCCGACCCACGCAACGCTCGACGGGGTGCACCAGCACGACGACCTCCTCGAGGACTTCCGCCGGTCCGCCGTCGAGACGCACCTCGGGGCGCTGGCGGGCTTCGCCCGGCGCCTGGACGCGATTCCGGTGGACATGCTCCCGCTGCACGAGCAGGTGGACCACGCCGTCATCGGATCGAACATCCGCGCCCGGATGCACGAACTGGAGGAGGTCCGGACCTGGGAGCGGAGCCCCCACCTCTACGGGGAAGTGCTGGCCTCGAGCCTGGCAGCCCAGGCCATCTTCACCTACGCGCCGGAGGCCGAGCGCGCGCGCCGCGTGCTCTCGAAGCTCCACCAGGTGCCGCGGCTCATCCAGGCCGCCCGCGACAACGTCAAGGAGCCCCCCGCCATCTTCATCAAGGTGGGCCTGGACACCTGGCGCGGCATCAAGACCTTCATCGACGCCGACCTGCCGCGCGCCTTCTCGGGCGTGGACGACCTGCACCTCCTCTCCGACCTGGCCGACGCCTCGACCGAGGCCGTGCAGGCGGTGACCGCCTACATCGACTATCTCGAGAACGACCTGCGGCCCCGGGCGAAGGGCTCGTTCCGCATGGGCCGCGATCGGTTCGAGCAGAAGCTGCGCCTGGAGGAAGGTATCGGCCTGCCGGTCGAGCGGCTGCTCACGATCGCCCTGCGCGAGCTCGCGAACACGCAGGAGGAGTTCCGCTCCGTCGCCGGGCGCCTCAACGGCGGCGACCCGATGGACGCGTGGCGGAAGGCCCGGGAGTCGCACCCCGCCCCCGGCACGCTCATCGCCACCGCGCGCGGTCAGCTGGACGAGTTGCGCACGTTCCTCGCGCGCAACCCCGTCGTCGAACTTCCGCCGGGCGAGGGAGACGGCATCGACGTCGCGGCCACGCCGGAGTTCTTCCGGTGGTCGTTTGCCAGCATGTGGACGCCGGGGCCGTTCGAGACGCGCGCGTCGCGCGCGATGTACTACCTGACCGACGCCGAGGCCTCGTGGCCCGA
>CAZLBU010000007.1:18108-20089 GCA_964557815.1 uncultured Bifidobacteriaceae bacterium
GACGATCGCAAGCACGAGCACCTGCGCGACTTCAACCTCCCGACGCTCTGGACCATCTCCATCCATGAGGTGTATCCCGGCCACTACCTGCACTACCAGCACCTCCGCCGCGTCGCGTCCAAGGTGCGGCGCTCCACGCTGTTCGCACCCGCGTCGTACGTCGAAGGCTGGGCGCACTACTGCGAGCAGATGATGCTGGAGGCGGGCTTCGGAGACGGCGATCACGCGCTCAGGCTCGGACAGCTGGGCGAAGCCCTGGTCCGCCTGGCCCGCTTCGTCGTGGGGATCCGGCTGCACACCGACGACTGGTCGGTGGAGCAGGGCGTGCGGTTCTTCAAGGAGGAGGCGTTCCTCGAGGACGCCAGCGCGCGGCGCGAGGCCGAGCGCGGCACGTTCGATCCGACTTATCTCGTGTACTCGGCCGGCAAGCTGATGCTGCTCAAGCTGCGCAAGGACTGGCAGGAGGAGCAGCGCGGCAAGCCCTCCCTGCGCGCGTTCCACGACGCCTTCCTCGCGCAGGGCGCGGCTTCGTTCCCGGCGCTCCGGCGCCTCATGCTGGACCACGCGACCGGCGACGTCCTGGAGTAACCCTCACCATGCCCCTGTACGAATACCAGTGCGACGCGTGCGCCCACCGGTTCGAGGTCATCCAGAAGTTCTCGGACGCCCCCATCGAGACCTGCCCGAAGTGCGGCGGCGCGGTGAAGAAGCTGCTCTCGTCCCCGGCGATCCAGTTCAAGGGATCGGGGTGGTACATCACCGATTACGCAAGGGCGGGCAAGTCCGATGGCGCCAATGTCGCGTCGGGGACCAACGAGTCGGGCGGCTCGTCCGGCGAGAGCAAGCCCGAGACGAAGGGCGAGACGAAGAGCGAGGCGAAGAAGGAGTCGGCGCCTAGCCCTTCGACGTCGGCGTCAAGTTGAGCGAGTCCAGGTACTCGCGGAACGGCCCCGCCAGATCCGGGCGCTTCAGCGCGAAGTAGACCACGGCCTTCAGGAATCCGAGCTTGTTGCCCGTGTCGTGCCGGACGCCGTCGATCTCGTAGGCGTACAGCGGTCGCGACTGCAGCAGGCGCCGCATGCCGTTGGTGAGCTGGATCTCCCCGGAGCGATCCCGGGTGGTTTCCCGCAGGGCGTCGAAGATGTCCGGAGTGAGGATGTACCGCCCGATGATGGCCAGGTTCGACGGCGCCTCGTCTCGGGGCGGCTTCTCGACGAGGTCCTTGATGCGGTACACCCCCCGGCCCAGCTCAGGCACCGGCTCGACGTCCACGATGCCGTAGCTGGAGACCTGGTCCTCGGGCACGCGCTCCACGGCGACGACCGGGCCGCCGGCCCGGTCGAACACCTCGATCATCTGTTTCAGGGCCGGCGGCTCCGCATCGATCACGTCGTCGCCGAGGATGACGGCGAAGGGCTCGCCAGCGACCATGGCCTCGGTGACCAGCACCGCGTGGCCGAGCCCGAGCGGCTCGCCCTGGCGGACGTACGACACGTTGATGAGGCTCGAGATGGCGCGGATCTCCTCGAGCTGCTCGAGCTTGCCGCGGCTCTCCAGGAACGTCTCGAGCTCGGTCGAGACGTCGAAGTGGTCCTCGATGGCGTTCTTGCCGCGGCCCGTCACGAGAATGATGTTCGAAACCCCGGAGGCCACGGCCTCCTCCACGCCGTACTGGATGGTGGGCTTGTCCACCAGGGGCAGCATCTCCTTGGGCTGCGCCTTGGTGGCCGGCAGGAACCGGGTACCGAGGCCGGCGGCCGGGAACACGGCTTTGCGGACCGGAGAGGACATCCGAACTAGAATAATGCACTCCAATCATGCTTGACCCTGTTTTCGTCCGTGACCATCTCGACGAGGTGCGGCAGGGGCTCCAGTCGAGGGGCCTCGACGCCGGCACCGAGCTGGAGCAGCTGGCCTCGCTCGAGGCCCATCGCCGTCGGCTGATTCCTCAGGTGGAGGGCCTGAAGCGCGAGCAGAACGC
>CAZLBU010000007.1:20099-24350 GCA_964557815.1 uncultured Bifidobacteriaceae bacterium
GCGCCAGGGGCAGGACGCCTCGCACATCTTCGAGGCCAACCGCCAGCGTGCCCAGAAGATCAAGCAGCTGGACATCGAGCTCGATCAAATCGAGCGGCAGCGGACGATGATCCTCGAGACGCTACCGAACCTGCCGCACGCCAGCGTGCCCAGGGGCGCTTCGTCTGCCGACAACGCCGTGGTGCGCACGTGGGGCGACAAGCCGGTGTTCGACTTCGAGCCGAAGGCACACTGGGACCTCGGCCCGGAGCTCGGCATCATCGACTTCGAGCGCGCGACGAAGATTTCCGGCGCGCGCTTCGCCGTGCTGATGGGCGCCGGCGCGCAGCTCGAGCGGGCGCTCATCAACTTCATGCTCACGCTCCACACCACGAAGCACGGCTACACGGAAGTGGAGCCGCCGTTCCTGGTTTCCGGATCGACGCTCTACGGCACGGGGCAGCTGCCGAAGTTCGAGCAGGACCTCTTCAAGATCTCGGGCGACTGGGATCTCTATCTGATCCCGACGGCCGAAGTGCCGGTGACGAACCTGTATCGCGGCGAGATCCTCGACGGCCGCCAGCTGCCGCTGAAGTACACGGCCTACACGCCGTGTTTCCGCAGCGAGGCGGGCTCGCACGGCGCCGACGTGCGCGGCCTCATCAGGCAGCACCAGTTCGACAAGGTGGAGCTGGTCAAGTTCACGACGCCGGAGACCTCGTACGACGAGCTCGAGCGGCTGACGGCCGATGCCGAGCAGGTGCTGCAGCTGCTCGGGCTGGCGTACCGGACGGTGGCGCTCTGCACCGGTGACATCGGCTTCTCGTCCGCGAAGACCTACGACATCGAGGTGTGGCTGCCGAGCCAGCAGACCTACCGCGAGATCTCGTCGTGCTCGAATTGCGAGGCGTTCCAGGCGCGGCGGGCGAACATCAAGTACCGCCCGGGCGGCGTGGGCAAGGCCGAGTTCGTGCACACGCTGAACGGCTCAGGGCTGGCCGTGGGACGCACGCTGATTGCGATCCTCGAGAACTACCAGCAGAAGGACGGGTCCGTGGTGATTCCCGAGGCCCTCCGGCCCTTCATGGGCGGGCGGGAGCGGATAGAATCGAAGTAAGAAGGCACAAGGCACAAGGCACAAGGCAGAACAAGGATCCTTCCGCCTTTCGCCCTTCTACCTTGTGCCTTCCAGTTCCGGAGGGATGGCCGAGCGGTCGATGGCGGTGGTCTTGAAAACCACTGTACCCGGAAGGGTACCGGGGGTTCGAATCCCTCTCCCTCCGCCACACTCGCGCCGCTCGTCTGGCGGCGGGACGGCCCCTATTTCTCCGCCCCGCTCGGAATCCTCCACGCGCCCGACTTCGGATCCATCTTGTGGCAGTGCGTGCACTGGCCCTGGAACTGGGACACGAACTGGTTCCCTGCGCCGGTGAGGTGCACGGTGTGCATCAGCGTCGTGAAGGGCGGCGCCATCGTGGACCCCCGCCGGTGGCAGGTGGTCATGCAGCTCTGAGGCGTGGCCGCGGCGGCCTTCGGGACCGCGGGGTGCTTGCCCTTGATCTTCGACGGATCCGTCACCGAGGCCTTCGTCTTCTCCAGCAGCGCCGGCGGGACCGCGCTCATCCACTCCTTCAGGTGCGTGCTGAGACGCGTGTCGCCGGCCTTCGACGTGGAGGTATGGCAGTCCACGCAGCCGTTCGGGAACGCATCTTTCGCCTGGGCCCACGCCCCGGGCGGGTGGAGGAGCACGCCTGTCAGCACGGCGGCAGCCATGACGGCAAGCGGTGTGCGGGGACATAAGGTCACGCTCATTTGAGCCTCCTTCCCTGCTGCCTGGCCCGAGGTCCAGGTGCCGAGCTTCACCCTCGACAGTCCCGCGTCGTACAATGGCCGCGACCGATGACTCTCAAACTGATGTCGAGCGCGCTCCTGGTGCTTCTGCTTGCGGCGTGCGGAGGACAACCGGGCATGCCATTCCAGATCACCGACACTACCACGGGCAACGGCGCCGAGGCCACGCCGGGCCGCACCGTCGTCGTCCACTACACGGGGTGGCTGTACGACGACAGCCAGGCCGAAAAGAAGGGAACGAAGTTCGACAGCTCGCGCGACCGCAACGAGCCGTTCGAGTTCTCGCTCGGCGCGGGGGAAGTCATCCGCGGCTGGGACGAGGGCGTGAAGGGTATGAAGGTAGGCGGCAAGCGGGTGCTCACCATCCCGGCCGACATGGGTTACGGCGCGCGCGGCGCCGGCGGCGTCATCCCGCCGAACGCGACGCTGCTGTTCGAGGTCGAGCTGCTTGGTGTGAAGTAGCGACACGCAGGGCGGCCGGCAGGGGCCTGGCCGCGGCGCGCGCGGTTACCAGCCGTGAACTGCCGGCACTTCGGGGTGTGCGGAGGCTGCAGCCTCCCGGGCGTGCCATACGTCCGCCAGGTGGCCGACAAGCAGGCGCGGCTCGCACGCCTGTTCCCGGACGCGGAGCCGGCGCCAATGGTGCCTTCGCCCATCGAGGAGCGCTTCCGGCACAAGGTCGCGTTCGTTTTCGCGCCGAACACCGGCAGCGCCAGCCTCGTGATGGGGCACTACCAGGCAGGCTCCACGCGCATCATCCGCATCGAGGAGTGCCCGGTGCACAGCGATCGCGGGAACCAGCTGGCGTTCGCGCTGCGCGACCACCTGGCCCGCGGGCGCGTGCCGCCAGGGATTCTGCGGCACCTGCTCGTCCGCACCACGGACGATGGCCGGGAGGCGGTGGCGATGCTGGTGGTGACGGCCAACCACAAGGCGTTGCGGGCGCCGGTGCGCGCGTTGCTCGACTCACCGGAGCGTCCCGACGGTTTCTTCATCAACGTCCACGATCGGCCGGGGCCCTTCATGGTGGGCCGCGAGACGATCAGGATCGACGGCCGCGCGCACGTGCGCGAGGACATGCTGGGCACGAGCTTCCTGATCTCCCCCACCGCGTTCTTCCAGACGAACGTGAGGGCGGCGCGCGAGCTGCTGCGGGTGGTGCTGAACGAGGCCGGCGATGCCGGCCGGGTGCTGGACCTCTACAGCGGGAGCGGGCTCTTCGCCATCCCGTTGGCCAGGAGCGGCGCGCGAGTCGTGGCCGTGGAGGAGAACCGGCAGGCGGTGAAGGACGCGGAGGCCAACGTGCGCATCAACCGGGTGCCCGATGGCGCGGTTCGCCTGGTGGCGGCTCGCACCGAGGACGCGGTGGCGCGGCTCTCGCGCGAGCGGTTCGACGTCGTCGTCCTGGATCCGCCGCGCCAGGGATGCCCGGACTCGGTGCTCGACGCCGTCGGGCGGATCGGGGCCCGACGCGTCATCTATGTGTCGTGCAACCCTGAGAGGCTGGCGGCAGAGCGGGCGCGGATCGAGCGCGCGGGCTATCGCCTGGCACGCCTGCGGGGCGTTGACATGTTTCCGCATACGGACCACATCGAGGCCGTGGCAGTGTTCGAACGGAAGAGTGCGTGATGAGCGAGCAGAAAATCGCCGAGCTGCGGCCGGCGGCGACGGTCGTGGTGCTGCGGCCGTCGGCGCAAGGCGGTGTCGAAGTGCTGCTGGTAAAGCGCAACGATCGCGTGGCGTTCATGGCGGGCGCGTACGTGTTTCCGGGCGGGCGCGTGGATGATGCCGATCGAGCCGTGCCGCCGGACGCGCGCTTCCTGCACGAGCCTCCGCGCTTTCAGGATCTCTCGCCGGCCGAGGAGCACGGCTTTCGCGTGGCGGCGGTGCGCGAGCTCGCCGAGGAGGCGAACGTCTCGATCGGGGTGGACGACCTGGTGCCGTTCGCGCACTGGGTGACGCCGGAGATTGAAATTCGCCGCTACGACACGCGCTTCTACCTCGCGGTCATGCCGGCCGGCCAGGACGCCAGGCACGACGAAGGCGAGATGACCGAGCTGGCGTGGCTCGCACCCGCGGAAGCCATCGACCAGTGCCGGCGAGGGCAGATCATGCTGCCGCCACCCACGTGGACGACCCTGCGCCAACTGGAGCGCCACCGCACCGTGGCGGACATCGTCAGCTGGGCACGCCAGCGTTCCATCGTGCGCGTCGAGCCGGGTTTCGTGAAGGCGGCCGGGGAAAGCATCCTCACGCTGCCCGGCGACCCGACGTTCCCGACGATTGAAGGATGGGAAGTGCCCGAGGAGACGCGCTTCGTGCTGAAGGAAGGCCAGGGCTGGCTGCCGCAGCGAGCGTAGCGGACCCGCACCTGCCCGCACCCGTTCGCACCTGCCCGCACCCGTTCGCACCCGCCCGCAC
>CAZLBU010000008.1:0-12750 GCA_964557815.1 uncultured Bifidobacteriaceae bacterium
TCGAACGCGCGCATGCGGTCGAAGAAGAGGATGCCATCCAGGTGGTCGGTCTCGTGCTGGATGACGCGGGCCGGGAAGTCGTGCGCGTCGATCTCCACACGCCGGCCCTCGCGGTTGAGCGCGCTCACGCGGATGTGCGGGGAACGCGGGACGCGGCCGCGGATGTCGGGAATGCTCAGGCAGCCCTCCCAGCCCTCGACGAGGTCCTTCCCGAGAACGGTGATCTCGGGGTTGATGAGCGCGGTCGCCTCGCCTTCGCCCTGGCCCTCCGGATCCAGCACGGCCACGAACAGGCGCAGGCTCTCGTGCACCTGCGGCGCGGCCAGGCCGATGCCCGAGTACTCGTCCATCGTGTCGATCATGTCGTCGATGAGCTTCTGAAACGCGGGCGTGCGAATCTCGTGCTTGTCCACCGCGCGGGCCCGCTGGCGCAGCACGGGGTGCCCCATGCGGGCCACTTTCAGGATCGACATTGGTCGATTTTATACTGTGCGGACGGGTGCGGACGGGTGCGGACACGTGCGGGCGGGTGCGGACAGGTGCGTGAGGGAGGCCAAGTACGGTGAGCGCCACGTTTCGGTTCTGCCCGGTCTGCGGATCGCCGCTCGAGCCGCGCGTGCTGCGCGTGGGCGAGCCGCCGCGCCTCGTGTGCACCAACGGGCCGTGCGGGTTCGTCTTCTACCTCGACCCCAAGGTGGCCGTCGGCACGATCATCGCCGGGCCCGACGGCCGCATCGTCCTCGTGCGGCGCGCCATCGAGCCCGGGTACGGCAAGTGGGTGTTTCCCGGCGGCTACGTCGATCGCGGCGAGGAAGTGAGGATGGCGGCGCTGCGAGAGGCCCGCGAGGAGGCCGGCCTCGAGGTGCGCATCGACCGGCTCATCGGCATCTACTCCTATGCCGGCCGCACCCCCATCATCATCGTCTACGCCGCGACGATGATCGGCGGAGAGCTCGCCGTGGACGAGGAGGGGCTCGAGGTGCAGTGGTTCGAGCCCTCCTCCATTCCATGGGGCGACCTCGCGTTTGCCAGCACGCGCGAGGCCATCAGGGACTACCTGGGCTGAGCGCCCGCGCGGACGGCCCGCTTCAGCTCCTCGATCTCCGCCTGTTGCCGCTCCAGCCGCTCCTGCAGGGCGTCGTTGGCCGCCTTCAGCTCCCTGACCACCAGGATCGTCAGGAGCGGCAGCTTGCTGTAGTTGACTGCCTTGTAGCCGTTCGCGTCGGTCGCCACCAGGTCCGGGAAGAGCTCTTCCACGTCCTGGGCGATGAGGCCGAACGACTGCTGGCTGCCGAAGTGACGGTCGGCGAACTCGGTGGTTCGCCAGAGGAAGGTCACCGGCCGCAGGCGCGCGACCTTGCCGAGGACATCGCCGATCGGCTGGATGTCCTGCTTGAGCCGCGCGTCGGACGAGCACGGTCCTGCGATGACGGTGCCATTCCGGTCCTGGATGCAGCCGGTCGTGCCCGCCGAGTCGCCGACCCGCACGTCGCCGTTGACGTCCAGGGTCTGCTGCACGACGGAGCGGCCGATGCCCACCTGCCCGTCGTGCGTCAGGACCATGCGCTGCTGCGGCACCGTGCTGCCGTTGGGCGTGGTGAAGAAGTCGATCGCGGTGCCGTTGGCGGTGCTCGTCCAGTCCTGCGTCGATCGGACCAGCATCGTCGCGCGGCCGCCGGTGGTGAACCCGTTGCCGGTGTGGCCGTTGGCGTCGACCTCGAAGAGCACGTCGTTGATCAGCGTGGCCGCCGGTCGTGTTGAACTGGCCCGACCGGCTTCCCACGAACGTGTTGCCGGCCCCGGTGGTGTTCAGCTGCCCCGCGACGAAGCCGAAGAGGGCATTCTCGTTGCCGGTGTTGTCCCGTCCGGCGCCGTCGCCCACGAGCGTGTTCTGGATGCCGCCGTTGGCGCTGCCGGCCGGCGTGCCGACGAACAGGTTGTTCTGGCCCTTCGTCAGGACGCGGTTCGCGCCGACGTTGAACTGGGTCGCGGCGCTGACGATGCCACCGGTGAGCGTGCCACCGACGGTCCCATTGTCGCCACCGGCGCCCGAGGTCACGGCCTGGCGGATCACGGTGCCGTCCTGGTTCACGCCCGTCATCAACTCGCCGGTTGGACATGCGGTCTGGACGCGCCGCTGGACCTCGGCGTCGTCGATCTTCGAGCCGTCCACGGCCCCCTCCGCCAGCTTCCCCGTGGTGATGGCACCATCCGGAATGGCCACGGCCGAGAGCGGCCTCCCTCGCGCGTGAATTACGCAGAATTGGCCTCGATCCGGACATGGACCCGGAAGGTGCTGCCTGTTCCCCGCTGTTACGGGCCAGCCAGCTTTCGCCGCTCGTCCAGCACGTAGGCGCGCAGGGCCGCCACGGCGGCGCGGTCCAGGTACTCGAAGCGCGGCATGCCGCGCTCAGCCAGCGCACCGTCGATGAGGATCTTCTCGTACGCCCCGTAGATGGCTGGCGACGAGGTCCGGAGGTCCGGCAGCACCGTCGCCCCGCCATGACAGCGCTGGCAGTGCGTGGCGTAGAGCTTCGCGCCCGCCGCAATCTCCTCGGGCCGCGCGCTGCTCGCAATCACCGTCGCGGGACGAGGCAGCGGCCGCGGCGGAAGCGGCGCGGAGCCGTCCAGCACGAAGGTCAGCAGGCGCCCGGACGTGCGCGCCCGACGGGCAAACGCGCCGCCCCAGCCCGCCATCACCGACACGTACTGCCTGCCCTCGCGCTCGTAGGTGATGGGCGGCGCCACGATGCCGGTGCCGGCCCACACGGACCAGAGCTTCGCGCCGTCGGTGGCGCGATACGCGTAGAACTCGCCGGCGGCCGTGCCCTGGAAGACCAGGTTGCCGGCCGTGGCCAGCGTGCCTCCATTCCAGTAGTTGCCGTACTCCACCGTCCATCGCGGCTTCCGCGCCACCGGATCCCACGCCAGCAGGCGTCCCGCGGAGGGGATGTCGAACCGCTCGACACTGCGGCCGACGGTTGCCAGCCCGAGGTTGTACTCGAGGGGCTTGAACTCGAAGGTGTCGGGCTGCTCGAAGTAGCGCCCGTTGTCCTGGGCGGGCAGGTAGACCAGTCCGGTGATCGGGCTGTACGACATGGCCTGCCAGTTGTGGCCGCCCAGAGGGCCCGGCCGGATGTAGGCGCCCTTCGTCGCATAGTCGGCGCCAGGGATCTCCACCGGGCGTCCCGTCTTGAGATCCACGTGCGAGGCCCAGGTCACCGTCACGTAGGGGTCCGCGGAGAGCAGCTCGCCGGTGGCACGATCGAGCACGTAGAAGAACCCGTTCTTCGGCGCCTGCATCAGCACCTTGCGCGGGCGCCCGTCGATGGTGAGGTCCGCCAGCATCATCGGCTGCACGGCCGTGTAGTCCCAGGTATCGCCGGGCACGGTCTGGTAATGCCACACCAGCTCGCCGGTGTCGGGATTGATGGCGAGGATGGAGGCGAGGTACAGGTTGTCCCCGCCGCCTGGGCTGCGCAGGTGGCGGCTCCACACCGATCCGTTCCCGGTGCCGACGTACAGGAGGTTCAGCTCTGGATCGAAGACGATGGAATCCCACACCGTGCCGCCGCCGCCGTACTTCCACCAGTCGTTGCCCTTCCACGTCGGCAGCGCGCGCTCGAGGGCCCTGGATTCCTGCGGCTTCGATGGATCCCCCGGCACCGTGTAGAAGCGCCAGGCGAGCTTGCCCGTCTCGGCATCGTAAGCGGAGACGAAGCCACGGACCCCGTACTCCGCGCCGCCGTTGCCGATGATGATCTTGCCCTTCACCACGCGCGGCGCGCCGGTGATGGTGTAGGGCTGCGCCTGCTCGACCGTGGCCGTCTGCCAGGCCACCTTGCCGCTCTTCGCATCGAGCGCCACCAGCCGTCCGTCCAGCACGCCCACGTAGACGCGCCCGTTGTAGAACGCCGCGCCCCGATTGACGACGTCGCAGCAGGCCAGCGCGTCGTACTTGCGGTGGACCTCGGGGTCGTACTTCCACAGCTCCCGCCCGGAGGCGGCGTCGATGGCGTAGACCACGCTCCAGGAGCCGGTGGTGTACATCACGCCGTCGATCACGAGTGGCGTGGCTTCGAGGCCCCGATCGGTCTGGGTGTCGAACGACCACGCGAGCCCCAGCCGGCTCACGTTGCCGTCGTTGATCTGGTCGAGCGGGCTGAACCGCTGCTCGTCGTAGGTTCGTCCGTAGGACAGCCAGTCCTGGCGTCGCGCAATCGCCCCGGCCAGCGCGGCATCGTCCACGCGCGGAGGGGGCTGCTGCGCGTGCAGGAGCGTGACCACGGCCATCAGAAACCCGGCGCTGGCGGCAACGAGCGGGCGAGTCATGGAGCCTCCTGCATGGTGGGTCTGGCCGCCGGACAAGGTATCATGCCCTCCGCATCCAGGAGCCATCCATGCCGACCGCACACGATCGACGCACCTTCATCACCGCTCTCAGCGGCGCCGCCGCCCTCGCCGCCACATCCGGCGCGGAGGCCGCGCAGGCGCCAGCCCAGCCTGCCGCGGGCAGCGGCATCGACATCTCCTGGTTCGACGCCTTCAAGGGAAAGCACAAGCAGGTCTTCGATCTGCAGTCGTTCGACCTGGGAGTGGACACGCCACTGCGGCAGGTGTTCACCTACCTTGGGGCGCACCGCGAGATCAACAAGCTGGATCCACCCCACGACATCAACGTGGCGGTCGGCATCTCGCACAAGGCGTTCCCGATGAACGCCTCCGACGCGCTCTGGGAGAAGTACGCTTTCGGCGAGCAGTGGGGCATCAAGGACCCGGCGACGGGCAAGCCCTCGGTGCGCAACTTCTTCGTGGACGGGCCGGTCGCCGGCCCCGCCACCGTGGCCGCGCTCCAGGCTCGCGGCGTCGTGTTCTGGCAGTGCAACATGGCCCTCACCTCCATTGCCGCGCAGCTGGCCGCGAAGACCGGCCGCCCGGCGGCCGACATCCGGGCGGACCTCGTCGCGGGGCTACGGCCCGGCGTCCGGCTGGTGCCCGCGCACACCTGGGCGGTCGGCTTCGCGCAGGAGCGCGGGTTCACCTACATGAGCCTGTAGGAAGGCGAAAGGCAGAAGGCAAAAGGCGGAAGGCAAAAGGCGGAAGAGAGGCCTCACCGCACGAGGTGGAGCTCCGTCTGGCGCCGCAGCGACCACTGCATCACGCCGTCGGGGCGCACCTCGGCCTCCTCCTCGAGCGCCATGCGCACCTTCTGCCCGTTCCACTCGGGCACGGCCGTGGTCACCTGCAGCTCGGTCGAGAACCACATGTTCGGCAGCACCGGCACGTCGCCGCGGCCCGGGACACCTTCCTGGTAGTCCCAGAGCCCGATCAGCGGTCCCGCGCCGTGGCCGTGATCGCCAATCGGGTGCGAGTACATCGTCCCCTCGAGCCCCTCGGCCGCCATCTGCCCGAGCACATCGCGCAGGACCTGGTTGCCGCTCCGCCCGGGCTTCGTCTTCTCGAACAGGATGTCCTGCAGGCGGTTCGCGCGCGCGAGCGCGGTCCGCAGGCCCGCGGGCGCGTCGGTCTCGCCCTCGCGCAGCACGTAGGCCATGTGTTGCGTGTCGGTGTTGAGGCCCATCGCGGTGATGCCGAAGTCGCAGTGCAGCACGTCGCCGCGCTGGATGACCGGGTTGTCGCCGAGGTCCTTCTCCGTGGCGCCCATGCGCTGCACGTCCACCGACGGCTGGAACCACGTGCCCAGTCCCATGTCGTTCACGCGCTGGCGCATCCACCACACGACGTCCTGGGTGGTGGTCACGCCGGGGGTGATCACGAGATTCGAGAAGGCGGCGCCGATCACCTCGTGCACGATGGCCTGCAGGCGGCGGTAGGTCGGCGCCATGCCCGGCACGCGCAGCGCGAGATAGTCGATGGCCAGGCGCGGGTTCCGGACGACGCGCTTCTCGAGATCGGGGCCGAGGGCTTCCTTCATCTGCTCCCACTCGCCCACGGTGAGGCCGTCGGCGAAGTTGTGGTCGGCCGAGATGTTCAACGCGATGGCCTTCGGATTGCGCTCCTTCACGAGCCGCGCGAACAGCCGCCACTGCTCCATCCCCCACAGCTCGGCCTTCTGCGTCGTCGACGTCGCCTGCTCTCCGCGGTACACCTCGTACAGCCCGCCCTGCGACGTCCCTCCCAGGGCAAGCCGCTCGACGCCCTTGTCGGGGCCGCGGTCGAAGAAGATGTAGATGGAGCGCCGGCGCGCCGCGAACGTCGTGGCCGAGACGAGCCCCCGGAACACCGGGTCCTCGTTGTACTCGCGCATGGTCACCACCCACATGTCCACGCCGTGCGCGCGCATGACGGCGGGCAGGTTCACCTCGAGGCGCTCCTTCAGCCACGCCTGCTGCACCTCGGCCTGCTGGCGGAGGGTCCCGAACGGCCGGGCCGCGGAGTAAGGGCCGGTCTCCTGCGCCGCGCTTCGGGCTGCAAGCGGGACCAGCATCATCGAGGCAAGAACAAGGGCAACGGTGAACCGGCAGCGCATGGACACTCTCCCTGTCGAGTTGCGGCGGCAATCCAGAACTCCAGCGGCACAGCAGGTGGGCACCGGTGCCCGCGCGCGTCCCGCTACGGAGCAATGACGACCGTCACCTCGTTCGATGCCGGCCCGGTGCCCGCCTCGTTGAGCCCCCGCACCCGGACATAATAGGTGCCCGGCGGGGCCGGCGCGCTGAAGAGCGTATGGTTGCCGATGTCTCCCGCGAACACGTCGCTCGCGCCGGGGCTGAGACCGGCCTCGAGGACATATGAGGTGGGCGGACATCCCGGCCCGGGTCCCCAGGAGAGCACGACCTGCTGCCCGTTGACGAACGCGGCCAGCGTGTCCGGCACGCCGGGCGGCTGGCCGCATCCACCGGTACTGACGACGACGGGCAGTTCGTTCGAGGGCGACCCGAGAGCGGCCCCGCTCCGCGCGTGCACCCGCACGTAGTAGGTTCCGGCGGGAACGTCGAAAGCGGTGAACGTCGTGGCGGCACTGCCGGTGTCGAACTGGATGTCGGTGGCGCCCGGGCTCAGTCCCACCCGAAATACGTAGGACTGCACCGGCGCCCCAGCCGCCGGAGGATTCCAGTTGAACGCCACGTTACCGGCGTTGACCGCCGCCGCCAGGCTCGATGGCATGCCCGGGAGGAGCTCGACCATCACTTCGTTCGAGGTCGGGCTCGTGCCGGCACTGTTGCGCGCCCGGACGCGGACGAAGTACGTGCCCGCCGGAACGTCCGGCACCCGCAACGAGGTCGCCGCGCTCCCGGTGGCGAACTGCTGTGAGACCGCGCCGGGGCCGTCGCCGTACTCGAAGACGTATGTGTCAGGCGGCCCTCCCGTCGTCGGCGCGTTCCAGGTGAACGTCACGGTCGACGCCTGGACCTGGAATGCCAGGTTCGAGGGCGAGCCAGGCGCCTGGGGTGCCTCGCGCACGTGGATGAAGATGTCGGCCGCGGCGTTCGTGTCGAATGGGACCAGGTTCGTGGCGTCGGAGCCATAGACCACGACGGAGCCGTCGGCGGAGATGGCCGGTTCGAGCGTGGCCATGCCGCTCGCGCCATCTGCCTGCGTGCCGTTGGTGGCGACGCTCACGCGAATCGTCCGCAGGAGCGCCGGGCTCGAGAGAAACGCGTCCGCCCAGAGGTTCGTGTCGCCGGGCACCAGGTTGGACGCCGCGGACGAGTACACCACGAGCGCGCCATCGGCGCTGATGGCGGGAAACATCGAGCCGCTGTTCGGCTGCGCGCCCATGTCGCCGCTGACGCGGACGGTTCGCGGGCCGAGGCGGTCGTGGACGAACACGTCGGGCGCGGCGTTGGTGTCGCCGGGCACGAGCGTGCTCGCATACGAGTAGTACGCAATGAAGCGGCCGTCCCCGCTGATGGATGGCTCGCTGCTCGCCCCGTTGGCCTGGGTTCCGTTGTCGGCGACGTTCACGCGCAGGGTCTGGCCCGTCGCCAGCTCGTGCACGAAGATGTCCGTCGCATTGTTCGTATCGCCGGGCACCAGGTTCGTCGCAGCGGAGGTGAACACCACGAATCGGCCGTCATCGCTGATCCTGAAGGAGTAGGAATCCGCGTTCGCCTGGGTGCCGTTGCTGGCCACGCTGACCCGGCGGGTTTCGCCCACCCACATGTCCCGGACGAAGATATCCGCTCTCCCATTCGTGTCACCGGACACGAGGTTCGAGGCCCATGAGTAGAACGCCACCAGACGACCGTCAGCGCTCAAGTCCGGGGCGAAACTCGCGAAACTGCCGTCACTGCCATCGGCGGCGATACTGACCCGGACCACGTCCCCCACCAGCAGGTCCTGGAGAAACACGTCCGACCCGTTGCTTCGGTCGTTGCGGACGAGATTCGAGGAGTTCGAATCGAACGCCACCCACCGCCCGTCGGCACTGATCGCGGCGCCGGACGCATCACCATTGCCCTCCGAACCGTCGTAGCCGAGACCGATGCGAACGGTGGTGCCGACCTCCCGATCGTGCAGGAAGATGTCCGACTTGTTGTTGGTGTCGCCCGACACCAGGTTGGTCGAGCGGGACTGGAACACGATCCGCCGGCCATCGCCCGAGATGCCGGGACGATGGCTCGCGCCGTTTCCCTGCTCTCCACTGCTGGCGACGCTGACGCGGCGGGTGAAGGACACCTGCGCCGCGGCCGGCCCCGGCAGCAACAGCAGGAGGCACCCTGCGGCCATCCACGCGGCCGCCATGCTGACCAGCACACCGGCGATCGGGCGATCGGGCAGGACGGACACGCAGTGGTGCGACAAGCTTCGAGCAGGCGGGCGCCGGAGTCAAGCCCTCGGACGGCCCGCCCGAAGCCGCGCTCTCATTCCCGCGGCCAGGGCGTGGACGACGGTTTCTGTCCCCGCGGTGGCCATGCCGGTCGCCTGAGGGGTAGAATCGGCACCGTGGCACACATCGAACACATCCTCGGAGCGGACGCGCGCGCCCTGCTCGACCACCGTTGTCAGACCATTCCGAAGGAGAGCCTGCACCTGCCAGGACCCGACTTCGTCGAACGCCTGCACCTGTCGTCCGACCGCCCCACGCGGGTGCTGGCCAGCCTGCAGTCGCTCTTCGATCACGGCCGCCTTGGCGGCACCGGGTATGTCTCCATCCTGCCCGTGGACCAGGGCATCGAGCACTCGGCCGGCGCGTCGTTCGCGCCCAACCCGATGTACTTCGATCCCGAGAACATCGTGAAGCTCGCCATCGAGGGTGGGTGCAACTGCGTGGCCTCCACGCTGGGCGTGCTGGGCATGGTGGCGCGCAAGTACGCGCACCGCATCCCGTTCATGCTGAAGGTGAACCACAACGAGTTCCTGTCCTACCCGAACTCGTACGACCAGATCCGCTTCGCCAGCGTGAAGCAGGCCTTCGACATGGGGGCCATGGGGGTCGGCGCCACCATCTACTTCGGCTCCGAGGAGTCGAAGCGGCAGCTCCAGGAAGTGACGGAGATGTTCCAGCGCGCGCACGAGCTGGGCATGTTCACCGTGCTCTGGTGCTACACGCGCAACTCGGCCTTCAAGACGAAGGAGGTGGACTATCACCTGGCGGCCGACCTCACCGGCCAGGCCAACCACCTGGGCGTGACCATCGAGGCCGACATCATCAAGCAGAAGCTTGCGGAGAACAACGGCGGATACAACGCGCTGAAGTTCGGCAAGACCCACAAGAAGGTCTACACGGAGCTCACCACCGACAACCCGATCGACATGACCCGCTACCAGGTGGCGAACTGCTACATGGGCCGCGCGGGTCTCATCAACTCGGGCGGCGCCTCGGCCGGCGAGAGCGACCTGAAGGAGGCCGTGAAGACGTCGGTGATCAACAAGCGCGCCGGCGGCATGGGCCTCATCTCGGGCCGCAAGGCGTTCCAGCGGCCGATGAAGGAAGGCGTCGCCCTGCTGAACGCCATTCAGGACGTCTACCTGGACACGGCCATCACCGTCGCGTGACCTCGCGCGCCGCGTTCCGCGTCATCGTCGCCCTCGCGGCGGTGGTCGTCGGGATCGGCGCGCTGTCGCTCGTCCGGCCTGGCTACACGCCGGACGAGGAGTACACCCTCTTTGCCGTGCGCGGCATCAACGCGCACGGCGTGCCTCTCCTTCCCTCCGGCCTCCTCTACGATCGCGGCCTCGCGTACTCGTACCTCTCGTGGCTGGCAGCGGCGCTAAGTGGCGTCGAGCTGCCCGCCTTTCGCGCGCTGAGCCTGCTGTCGGGTGCGGCTGTCCTGGTGGTGGGATTCCTGCTCGTCCGGACGAGCGTTTCGGCCGCGGCCGGCGTCGCATCCGCCCTGCTCGTGGCGGCGTCACTGCCCTTCTGGGCCGCCATCACCACGGGCCGCTTCTACGCGCCGTTCCTGCTGACGTGCGTGGCGATCCTGGCGGTCGTGTCCCGCCTTCGCTCCGGCCCGCCCGCACCTGCCAGCACTCGTTCGCACCTGCCCGCACCCGTTCGCACCTGCCCGCACCCGTTCGCACCCGCCCGCACCTGGCTTGCCCTTACCTGCCTCGCCTTCCTTTCCCGCCTGACGCACGAGCTCGCCTTCACGCTGATGGCAATTCCAGCCGCCGGACTTCTTCTCGACTGGCGACCCAGGCCCACTCCGGACCCCCTTGGAAATCTGCCCCATCTGCGTCTGTGGTGCACCATCGCCGCGTCAATCGGCATCGGCGTTCTCGGGGCCCAATCGGCGTTGACGGCCCTTCATTACGCGGTGCCCTCGGGCGACGCCGGCGGCGACACCATGATTCAGCGCTTCTTCGTGTGGCAGGTGCTGAACCTCTTCGAGCGACCGCAGGGAGGGCCCCTCGGCGTCATCCTGGCGGGGCTCGTCGTGGCCTGGCTGCTGGCGCCGGAACGCGCCGTGCGCCGCCTGAGGATCGCGGCCGTGGCCGCCGGTACGGCGCTGGCCTTCGGCGTCGGCCTCGCCTCGGTGTCGGCTCCGCTCTCGGTCGCCCTCGTGGGGGGCGTGCTCCAGGGCAGCCTGACCTATACCCTCGACATGTTCTGGCACCTGGCCGGCGAGGATCCCGTGATGATCTGCTCGGCCCTCGTGCTCCTCGTCGCGCGGATGGCCGGCGCCGGCGGGGACTGGCACGCCAGCGAGCGCGCGGCACACCTCGGCTGGGTGGGCTGGGTGCTGTGGTTCGGGGTCATCGAATCGGGTATCACCATCAACTACGTGCTGCTTCCAACGGTGTGCATGCTGGCGGCCATCGGCATCGATCTCGTCGCCATCGCCGAGCACACCAGGGGCCTCTGGCCTGGAAGGCGCGCGCAGCTGGTTCGCGGCGCGCTCCAGGGGGCTGCGGCCCTGATCGTCGTCTCTCACTGGCGGGAACCGGGCTTGGTCACAGAGCGGTTGCCCGCGGCGCGCCCCACCATTCAGATCGCAGGGATCGAGGAGTTCCGTTCGACGCTGCAGCCAGACGATGTTGTCGCGTGCACCGACGAACTGGCCTGCCTGCTCCTGGTCGGTCACGTGGACGCGTGGCTCGCGCTCGACGACTTCGTGCGCGAGCGTTTCGTCGTGATGCGCGGAGGCGCGCCGGTTGGCGTCTACGCGGGCGCGCCAGCGGTCTTCACCATCGACGCCCTTCTCGCGCGCGTCCGGCCACCGGGCAAGGCGTCCCGCGTGATCGTCATCGACGTGTTCAAGGAGTACCCGGTCGGCAACTCGATCACCTGGCTGCCCCGCTCACTCGGCGCCGAGGGCTACGAAGGGGAGACGCTCCTGAGCACCCCACAGGCGCGCGTGGTCGAGCTCAGGGCGGAGTAAGGCCCCAAGTCCCAAGTCCCAAGTCCCAAGCCCCAAGACCTCAAGACGCCCCGACAACCCCCACCGCCGGCCAGGTGAATCGCTCGAGAGACGACGATCGGAGCGCGGTGTCCACGAACTCCTCCATCGGCAGCCCGCGCTCGGCATCTTCGATCTCCCCTCGGCGGGCCCGCGTCACGGGATGCCGCGGCGTGAACAGGGTGCAGCAGTCCTCGTCCGGCACGATGGAGATGGCATAGGTGCCCAGGCGCTCGGCCTCGGCGATGATCTCGTCCTTGTCCATCCCGATGAGCGGCCGGAAAATGGGCATCCCGATCGCGGCGCCCGTGACCGCCATGTTCTCGATGGTCTGCGAGGCGACCTGGCCCAGCACATCGCCGGTGACCAGGGCGTGCGCGCTGGACCTGAGCGCGATGCGCTCGGCAATCCGCAGCATGAGACGCCGGTAGAGGATCACGCGGAGGGCGCCCGGCACCGACAGGGTGATCTGCCGCTGGATCTCGCCGATGGGCACGAGGTGCAGCTTTGCGCTGAGCTGATAGCGGGCCAGCACCCGGGCCAGCTCGCGCGCCTTGTCCTGCGACGCCCGCGAGAGGAAGGGCGCGCTGTGAAAGTGGACCAGCGTGGCCTTGCAGCCGCGCCGCATCATCCGCCACGCGGCCACGGGCGAGTCGATGCCGCCCGACAGCAGCGCCACGACGCGCCCGCCGGTGCCCGTCGGAAGGCCACCCGCTCCGCGCTCCTTGCCGAAGTAGTAATAGGCTTCACCCGGCACGATCTCGACGCCGATGGTCAACGCGGGATCCGAGAGGTTCACGGCCCAGCCGTGCGCCTCCACGATGCGCCGGCCAATCTCGCGCTCGATCTCCGGCGTCCGCAGCGGGAACTGCTTGTCCGCGCGCCGCACGCGTACGCGAAAGCTGGACGGGGCCTCCCGCGGCAGGTCCCGCAGGATGCCGGA
>CAZLBU010000008.1:12760-14992 GCA_964557815.1 uncultured Bifidobacteriaceae bacterium
ACCGAGTAGTTCGCCAGCCCGAACACGTGCTTCAGGCGTTCGCGCACCTCCGCAATCGCGGCGTCGCTGCCGAGCACGACTTCCAGCCGCCCCATCGGCACGCGGATCTCGCGCACGCCAAGCCCCGCCAGCGCCCGGTGCAGGTGCCGGATGAGGTGCCGCTGGAACCATGGGCGGTTCTTGCCCTTGAGCGCCAGCTCCTGGTAGCGGAGGAGCAGGGAAATCATTGCTGATTGGCGATTGTAGATTGGCGATTCATTGGCGATTGAAGATTGGTGGATTCAGGCATTGAATTGAGCGATTGGGTGATTGGGTGATCGGCCCATTGGGCGGCTCACACTCGAGCCGCCGCCGCGGCCCGATGGCCGGAGACGACGGCCCCTTCTATGGTCGCAGGAAGACCGGTATCCACCCAGTCGCCGGCCAGCAGCAGTCCAGTGACGCCGGTTTCCGTGCCCGGCCGCGTGGGCTGACCTGGCGCCAGCGAGAAGGTGGCGCGGCGCTCGCGCACCGCGGAGGCGTGCACCAGGCGCGCGGAGGCGGCGCGCGGCAGCGCTTCATACACCTCGCGCTTGGCCCGCGCGACCAGCGCCTCGTTGGTCTCGGCCACGATGTCCGCCGCCCCGCTCGACACCAGCGACAGGTGTGACGCCTCGCGGCCGAACACGACGGCCTTGTCGAACACCCACTGGAACACGCGCCCGGGCAGGCCCACCAGCATCTCGTCGAGCACCGGCCGGTCGTACCAGAGGTTGACGGTGACGATAGGCGAGCCGGTCGTGGCAGCCGCGCGATGGAGCAGATCGTCGAGCGCGGGTGGCGCGGGCGCCGCGAAGAGCCCCGGCAGCGCGTGCCAGGCCACCGCCGCCACCACGGCGGGCGCATGGATGGTCTCGCCACGGACGTCCACGCCCACGACCCGGCCGCCTTCGAGGCGGACGCGCGCCTGGGCCTGCATGCGGACGTGCGATCCGCGCGCCTCGAGCCACGCGCGCGCGGGCTCCGCATACATCTCGTCGAGCGGTACCGCCGGCACCACCAGGGTCGCGCGCTCGGCCTCCGGCCCGAACATCCGCGAGAGCACCTCGATGAACGTGTCCGCGGCAGCCACGGCGATGGGCTGGTTGAGCGCGGCCAGCGCCAGCGGTTCCCAGAAGAGCTCGATGAGCCGTGGGGCCTGGCCGTGAGCGAGGAGCCAGTCGCGGACCGTGACGGCGGACGCACCGGAGCGGCCCCGCGGGATGAGGCGGTCGCGGCCCGTCACCGCCACGCCGACGCGCATCACCGACACCTTCTCGCGCCACGACAGCGCGTCCCACGCCAGCACGCCCGCCAGCAGGTGAAGCGGCGCGGGCAGCGGGGGCAGCTGCAGCGTCGACCTCCGGCCGCCGCGCTCGATCATCGTGACGGCCAGCCCGGCCTGGCGCCGGACGCGGTCCGAAGCGCCGATGCGCGCGAGGAACCGGAAGGTGTCGTCGTAGCACCCCATCAGGACGTGCTGGCCGTTGTCCAGCTTCTCTCCGGTCACCGCGTCCCGAACCGCGGACGCGCGGCCGCCCAGCACGGGTCGCGCTTCGAGGACGAGGACACGCGCCCCCTGCTCCGCCAGCGCCGTGGCGGCGGCGAGGCCTGCAAAGCCCGCGCCGATGACGATGACGTCGGGAGCGATCACGGGCGTGGAGCGGGGCCAAGACGCATGCCGGCCAGGCCCACGCGGCTCCGCATCCAGATGGCGAGCGCGATGCGGGCGCGCACGGGCTTGGGCACACGGACACGCCCGGAGAACACGTCGTAGCCCCGCCGCTCGATGCGCTGGAGGATCTCGAAGTAGATCCCCCCCATGATCTCCGCGGCCACGAGCCGCCGGGCGCAGGCCTGGGGCATCGCCTCTGCCGCTCGGGCGTAGTGCTCGCGCGCACGCGCGCCCTCGAACGCGAGGAGTCGACGGACCGGCTCGGTCACGCGTCCCGCCGCCAGGTCGTCCTCCGTGCAGCCGAATCGCCGAAGGTCCTCCTGCGGCAGGTACACCCGCCCGCGCGAGAGGTCCTCCTTGACGTCGCGAATGATGTTGGTGACCTGCAGGGCAAGGCCCAGGTGATACGCGTACTCGTGCGCCTCCGGGCCGCGGCACCCGAAAATCTCCACGCACATCACACCGACGGCCGACGCGACACGCCGGCAGTACTCCACCAGCTCGTCGAACGTCTCGTAGCGCGCGCGGCCGAGGTCCAT
>CAZLBU010000008.1:15002-18143 GCA_964557815.1 uncultured Bifidobacteriaceae bacterium
TCCACCCCCTCGACCAGCGCGTCGAAGGGCTCGCGCGACAGCTGGAAGCGCTCGACGAACGGGCGCAGGCGACGCCCCTGCGGCGTGGCGGGCGCCTCCTGGCCGAAGAGGCGCGCGACCTCCGCTCGCCACTCGGCGACACGCACGACGGCACGCGCGAGATCCGGCTCCTCGTCCACGGCATCGTCCACCGCGCGGCAGAACTCCCACACCGCGATCAGGGCGTGGCGCTCGGCCGCGGGAAGGACGAGAAACGAGTAGGAAAAGGACGTATCGCGCGACACGAAGGGACCTACGAGGCCCGCCAGGCGAGCGTTCTACACGCTATCACCATCCCGTCGGCCATGCCGAGCGACGGGCGCGCGCGGAAGACATCGTAACCGCCCTGTTCGAGCCGATCGAGGATGCGCATGCCTCCATGCCACGTGGCGCGCAGCTCGAAGCGCAGCCGCCCCCCCACGCCGTCGCACACGTCGCGGCCCCGATCGAAGAGCGCGCGGGTGCGGACGCCGCACGCCACGAGCGTGGAGCGCCAGGCCGGCGTCCAGGCACGCCGGTCCAGATCCGCCGGGCTGGCGCCGTGCGCGCGCCACTCTTCTCCGGGAACGTACAGCCGGCCGCGCGACCAGTCCACGGCCAGGTCCTGCCAGAAGTTCGTCAGCTGCAGCGCCGTGCACACCGCGTCGGACGCCTCGTCCAGCACGTCGCTCCGGTAGCCGCTCAACCGGAGGACGATGCGCCCCACCGGGTTGGCCGAGCGCCGGCAGTAGTCGAGGATCTGCTCCCATGTGTCGTAGTGATTGGTCGTCACGTCCTGCTCGAAGGCGCTCAGCAGGTCGGTGAAGAGCGACACCGGGAGGTCGAAGCGGTCGATGGTGTCGTGGAGCGCGGGGAAGATCGCGTCGGGAGCAGGGAACCGGGAACCGGGAACCGGCTGCGCTCCACCGGGGGGGGACGCGGGCTGCGGGGAGGGCGCTGCGACTGGAGAGCGCCGCGACTGACGGGTGATCACGCGATCCCGGTAGTCGGCCAGGAGCGCGAGGCGCTCCGCGGCCTCGCGGCCGGGCTCGTCGGCGATGTCGTCCGCGGTGCGCGCGAAGGCATAGACCGCCGCCACGTGCGGGCGCAGGGGCCGTGGCAGCAGCCGCGACGCCACCGGGAAGTTCTCGTAGTGCGCCCGCGCCAGCTGCTCGCACGCGGAGTAGGAGGCACGGAGGTCAGGCACGGAGGTTCGCTACCACGTCGTCTCGCTGACTCCGCGTCGGTGGTTGGCGGCGCGCGCCATGGTGAACAGCAGGTCCGACACGCGGTTGAGGTAGATCACCAGCACGGGCTCCACGGCGCCCTCGCCGATGGCCAGCACGGCGCGCTCGGCGCGGCGGCAGATGGCACGGGCCAGGTGCAGCTCGGCGCCGCAGGGCGTGCCACCGGACAGGATGAAATGCCGGAGCGGCGGCAGCTCGGTGTCGAGCCGGTCGATCCAGCCCTCGAGCCGCGAGACGTGCTCTTCGGTGATGACCGCCTTCGCCACGCGCGCCGCAATCCTGTGTGACGGATCCGCCAGCCGTGCACCCACGGCGAACAGGTCCCGCTGCATGGTCACGCACATCTCGTCGAGGTCGGCGTCGAGGCCGGCCGCGCGCGCCACGCCGATGGCGGCCTGCAGCTCGTCCACCTCGCCGTACGCCGCCACGCGCACGTCGGTCTTCCGCACGCGCGTGCCGTCGAAGAGGCTGGTCTCGCCGGCATCACCGGTCTTCGTGTAGATCTTCACGTGAGAGAATTATACGGGCGCCGCCACCGCCCCGCCCTGACCTGCGTGCCGAGACGCCAGAGACCGCACCCGCTCCCGACGCCCGCCGAACGGCGGCGCTTCCGCCGCCACCTGCTCGCCTGGTACCGCGCGCACGGCCGTGACCTCCCGTGGCGCGACACCAGCGACCCGTACCACATCCTCGTGTCCGAGATCATGCTGCAGCAGACGCAGGTGGACCGGGTGCTCCCCAAGTACCACGAGTGGCTGGAGAAATACCCCACGTTCGAGGTGCTGGCCGACGCGCCGCCAGACGAAGTGCGGCAGACGTGGTACCCGCTCGGGTACAACATCCGCCCGTACCGCCTGCAATCGATCGCGCGCCAGGCGGTCGCCGAGCACGGTGGTCGGCTCCCGTCGGACGAAGAGACGCTGCTCTCGTTCAAGGGCATCGGCGAGTACACGGTGGGCGCCATCCGCAGCTTCGCGTTCCGCCAGCGCGCGGCCATCCTCGACACGAACGTCGCGCGCGTGCTCTTCCGCGTGTTCATTGGCAGGGGCGATCTGAAGAGCCACGCCATGAAGAAGCGCCTCTGGGCCGTCTCCGAGGCGCTCGTGCCACACAAGCACGTGTTCGACTTCAACCAGGCGCTGATGGACTTCGGCGCCACCCAGTGTCCCGCGCGCAAGCCGAAGTGCCTGGTGTGCCCGATGAGGAAGTACTGCCGCTCCTTCCCCCTCGAGGCCTGAACGCACCAGCCGCCGTCCGACGTGCGGCTCAGGCACCCAGGGCGAGGAGCCGGATGAGCGCCGCATCCGCTTCGGGGAAGGGCAGCGAGGCCAGCGCTGCCCGCGACACCCAGCGCATCTCCTGCCCCACCATCGGCTTCGGCTCGCCTCGAAAACTGCACCGATAGAAGTGCAGCTCCACGACCTTCTCCGGATACGCGTGCGTGACCGTGTGCACCACCTCGCCCACCTCGGCAGCGATATCCAGCTCCTCGAACAGCTCGCGCCGGAGCGCCTCGGCGTGCGTTTCCCGGGCGTGCACCTTCCCTCCGGGGAACTCCCAGTGCCCGGCCAGGTGCGTGCCCTCGGGACGCAGCGTGAGCAGGAACGCCCCGTCACGCTCGATGACGGCGGCGACGACGACGGTGGGGGACATTGGGTCTTGGGTCTTGGGTCTTGGGTCTTGGGTCTTGGGTCCTGGATCTTGGGTCTTGAGGTCTTGAGGTCTTGAGGTCTTGAGGCCTTCGTGGTGACCTTCGTGACTTCGTGGTTTCTTTGCCGTCACTGTCCACTGGTCGCGCGGGCAGGCGCTTTCAGGTGCCGATCGAAGAAGTCCGCGGCGGCAGTGAAGGTGCGCACCCAGCGCTGGTGGAGCAGGA
>CAZLBU010000008.1:18191-19460 GCA_964557815.1 uncultured Bifidobacteriaceae bacterium
CTCCACCAGGTCCACCGTCTCGGTGAACGGCACGTTGCGATCATCGTCTCCGTGAACGACCAGCACGGGCGCACGCCAGCCGTCGATGGAGGCCATCGGCGAGGACGCATAGGCGAGCCGCGCCACCTCGGGCGACGCCAGCGGGTTGAACGACGGCTGGAAGTTGCGGATGACGATGGTCCAGTCGTGGACGCCGTGCAGGTCCACACCGGCGGAGAAGAGGTGCGGCGCGCGCGACAGCGCCATCGCAGTGAGGTAGCCGCCGTACGATCCACCCCAGACGCCAATGCGCGCGGGATCCACATCGGAGCGTCCGCGCAGATACAAGCCGGCGCCAATCACGTCCCCGAACTCACTCGCGCCGCCCGCGCCGTAGTTGAGCGCCTCGCGAAAGTCGAGGCCGTAGCCCGTGCCGCTGCGGTAGTTCACCGACAACACGACGTAGCCGCGGCTGGCGAGGTACTGATTGAAGGCGTACGTGTTGTGGTAGTAGTCCATGTAGTGCCAGCCGAGCAGCATCTGCCGCCGCGAGCCGCCGTGGAAGAACACCACGGCCGGGTGCTTTCCACTGCCTGCCGTGCGCGGCTTGAAGAGCTGCGCGTGCACCTGCATGCCGTCGGCGGCCGTGATGGTGACCGCCTCGGGCTCGACCAGCGCGGACGCGGGGAATGACGGCGGAATCGACGCGGGCGCGACCTCCCGCGCCGCACCCTCCGCCTCCTGGACGACAGGTTGCCCCGGCCGGTGCGCGTCGGCGCGCAGGTAGGCCACGCGGCCATCGGCGAGCGGCGCGGGGCTCCACTCGATGGCCGGCCCCGTCGTGACCGCCCGGGGCGCGCCGCCCACCGACACGCGCCACACGTCCCGGCGATCGATGTCGCCCTGGTTCGAACTGAAGTAGAGGCTCGCGCGGTCCGGGGCGACGACGACGTCCTCCACTTCGAACGCGCCTGGCGTCAGCAGCGTGGCCTTCCCACCCGCGGCCGGCACGGCGTAGAGGTGCTTCCAACCGTCGCGCTCCCAGGGGAAGACCAGGTGGCCGTCCGCCATCCACGCGAGCTGCGGCCCGCCAACGCCCGAGAACACCGACCCCGGCCCGCGGTCCGCGCGCCACGCTTCGCGAGCCGCCCCAGTCGCGACCTCCGCCACGCGGATGCTCCACGGCTCCGCCTCGCGCTGGGCGATGAACGGCGTCGTACCGCTGTTCACCGGCTGGCGGATGAAGGCGATCTGCCGGCCGTCGGGGGACCACGTTGGCTCCACGTCCCG
>CAZLBU010000008.1:19470-23237 GCA_964557815.1 uncultured Bifidobacteriaceae bacterium
ATCACGGTCTTCGCGCCCAGGTCGTACACGCCAATGAACGCGTGGCTGTTGCGCGCGCTGACGAACGCGAGCTTCGAGCCGTCTGGCGACCAGCGAAGCGCCGACGCGGAGCCACGGGTGGTCGGCCCCTGGGCCGCCTCCGGCGTCCCGCTGACACCCGCGAGCCAGATCTGCGCCTTCTGCACGAAGGCCAGGAGGTCGCCCTTCGGCGACACCGCCGCGCCGTCGCCCGTCCCCATCTTCCGCGGCTCCCCTCCTGCAAGCGGCATCGCCCAGACAGCCTGCTCGGCCCCGGCCGCGTCACTCGTCGGATTCGGGATCTCGCCTGCACGGTTGGGGCCGCCGCCACGCACGAAGACGAGCGTCCGGCCGTCGGGCGTGAAGCGCAGCCCGCTCACGTCCTGCCCGTTGTCACCCTCGAAACCGGTGAGCCGTCGCCCGGTGAACGCCGGGGCCTCGGCCACCCAGACGTTGCGGGCGCCGCGCTCGTTGAACACCCAGGCCACGGCCTGGCCGCCCGGCGAGGCCACGAGCCCCGTGGCGAACGGCGCGCTCATGATCTGCTCGATGGTGGGCGCGGGAGGCGCCTGCGCGGCGGGCCTCACGACCGCCGGCACGCCCACCGCCAGCAGAACGACCGGCAGGATCATCGACCGCTTCCTCATCTCAGCCTCCATGTGCCTTCCGCGAACCGCTCACCGCGGCGCCCGTGCCCGACGGGCACCGGCTGCGTCCACGCGACGGCACCGTTCGACTCCAGGACTTTCGCACGCACGTAGCCCTCGTCGCCCTTGAACTCGTAGGTCGCGGAGCTGTGCGCCACCTCGCGCAGCACGCGGCCGTCGCGCCCGATGAACTGGATGCGGTACTTGCTGGCCGTCGCCGGTTTCACCTCGACGCGCACGGCCACGCTGGTCGCCTCCACCACGGCGAGCTCCACGCCCGTGGACGAATAGAACGCCCCGCGCTCGAGCGCCTCGACCAGCGCGCGCGGCTCGAGCGCCGGCGCCTGCACGTAGACCCAGCCATGTCCCGGCGTCGAGGCGGTCCGGTCCCACGGCCGCTTGAAGTGATGCGCGTCGTCCACGGCAATGCCGTAGAGCATCCGGCCGCTCGAGAGGAGACGGTCCCAGACCTCTTCGAGGCCGGGCACTCCGCCGCCGCCGAGGTTGTTGACGAGGGGATGACCGTTGTACACCTCGAACAGCTTCGTGCGCTGTACCGCGGCCAGCTCCCCGGCGGTGATCGCCCAGCCGAAGTTCGGGTGGTTGATGCTCGGCACGCCGCGCGCGCCGCGGATGGCATCCACCATGCCTTGCAGCATCTCGACGACCGTCCCGGCCTGCGGCGGATCCACGAGGCGGTCCACGTCGAAGCCGTTCACATGGATCGGCTTGCTGTCCACGGCGCTTGTCACCTCCTCGCCCTTCACGACGAGGAACTTCCCGGGCGCACCCTGCACGGCGTTGAGGCCATCCACGCCGGTGAGGAAGTTGTGGTCGGTCAGCACGAGAAAGTCGTAGCCGTGCTCGCGGTACCACCGGACGACCTCCTCTGGCGTCGAGTCGCCGTCGCTGTTGAGGGTGTGCGCGTGAAGGTTGCCCTTGAACCAGCGCGACGTGGTCGAGACCTGCGAGCTTCCGGTGGACCCGTCGAGGCCGCCTGGATCCGCGGCCTCGCGCGCCGCCGCGAGCGCGCCGCCAAGCGACACGACCAGCAGCAGGACCAGCGGTCGCCTACGCGACCGGAGCCACGAACGGGAGCGGGGCGACGACTGCGGGCCTGCGCGTGGCGCCATCGAGGACCTCGAGGTGGGTGCCGGGGCTGACGAAGTCGCGTTGAACATACCCCAGCGCGATGACGCGGCCAAGACGCGGTGAGAAGGCGGCGCTGGTCACGTGGCCGACGGCGCGATCGCCGGCGTGGATGGGGGCGCCTGACGCCGGGGCTGAAGCCCCGGCGCTCCGTGAGTCTTCGAGCGTCAGGCCGACCAGCTTCTTCGCCACGCGCCCGCCCCCGCGCTGCGTCACCCGGACGATGAGCTCCTGGCCGACGTAGCAGCCCTTGGTGAAGGAGATGGCGCGGTCCTCGATTCCAGCCTCGAGCGGGATGGTGTCCTCGGTCATGTCCACGAGGAACTTCGGCACGCCCGCCTCGATGCGGACAACGTCGAATGTGTCGAGGTCCACCTCGGTCGCGCCACGGAGCGACGACAGCCCGTGCGCGTCGAGCAGCGCGTCGAAGTCGCCGTAGGCGACGAGCGCGGGCACGCCGTAGGTGTCGTCGACTACAAGCACCCCTGCACCCTGCACCCCAGCACCCTGCACCCCTGCACCCTGCACCCCTGCACCCCGCACCCCTGCACCCGTGCGCCCCTGCACCCCTGCACCCATGACGTGAGTGCACGGCACTTCCCCACTCACGTCAGCAACCTGCACATCCTCGGCGAAGATCAACCCATCGAGCCGCGCGGCGAGGTCCGCCGCGAGCGGCGCGGGCACGTCCAGCAACAGGGCATCGTCGGTGGCCACGATCCAGAGGTCCGTGATCATCCGTCCCTGCGGCGTGAGATACGCGCTGTAGAGCCGCTGCCCCGGCGCCAGCGCCCGTACGTCGTTGGTGACCAGCCCCTGCAGCCATGCGGCACGGTCCGCGCCGAGCAGCCGGATGACGCCCCGGTCCGTCCGCCGGACCACGGCCGTTCCGGACGAGAGTGCGTCGTATCCCGAGACGGAGGACATGCACTACGATCTTACCGGGTGCAAGGGTGCAAGGGTGCAAGGGTGCAAGGGGGCACGGGTGCACGGGTGCACGGGTGTAAGGGCTTGCCGCGCCGAAGCTCGCGGAGGACGCAGGGCGAGCGGAGGCGGGTGCAGAGGCGTATAGCATGCTGAGGCTTGGGCTCGCGTCGTTCGTGATGGCTGTGGCCGCGGTGGGGCTGACCGCTCAGGATCGTCCCCTGCAGGCGCCCACGGAACCGGGGAGTGCCTCGTATCTGGTGTTCCTGCGCCAGCAGCCCGTCGGGCGCGAGGAAGTGACCGTGGTGCGGAGCGCGGAGGGCTGGACCGTGCGCGGCACCAGCCAGCTGGGCGTGCCCATCGACATCACCACCCGTCGCGCGGAGATCCGCTACGACGCCGAGTGGCACCCACTCTCGGTGCTCGTGAACAGCCTCGCCCGTGGACAGGAGCTCGAGCTGCGCACCACCTTCGCGGATGGCAAGGCCTCGAACGAGATCGTCGCCCAGGGCAAGACGACGCCGAAGGTGGACGACGTCTCGGCCGACGCCGTCGTGTTGCCGAACACGTTCCTCGGCTCGTATGCGGCACTCGCACATCGGCTGCGGGGCCTCGCCGTGGACGCGGAGCTGCGCGCCTACGTGGCGCCGCAGATCGAAGTGCCCGTTCGCGTCGCCGCCACGGCCAGCGAGCGCATCGACACGCCGAAGGAGTCCATCGCGGCCATGCGCTTCTCCCTCAAGATCGTCAACCCGCCGCCCGCGGGTGAGCTGGACGCGGTCATCTGGATCGACGAGCAGGGCCGCCTGCTCCGCCTGAGCATTCCCGGGCAGGCGCTGGAGATGGCGCGCGAGGACATCGCGTCGGCCGCCACGCGCACCGCGTCGTTCTCCATTCCCGGCGACGAGCGGGTGTCCATTCCCACACTCGGCTTCAACCTGGCGGGCACCATCACGAAGCCCGCCGGCGCCACGGGCCTGCTTCCCGCGGTCGTGCTGATTGGCGGCTCCGGCCCCACGGACCGGGATG
>CAZLBU010000009.1:0-13030 GCA_964557815.1 uncultured Bifidobacteriaceae bacterium
GCCGCTGCCAGAACGTGTGGCTGACCACCGCGACAGGATGGCCGCCGGGGACGCGGTCGTCGTCCGGTGTGAGCAGCCGCCCGTGCGCGGCCTGCACGCCGAGCAGGTCGAACATGTTGCCGGACACGACCTCGCCCCACACGCGCTCGGCTCCCTCGGGCGCGCGCAGGCTGAGCGCGCCGGTGCCGAAGACCGCCACGCCGGCGACGCCCGGCACGGCCTGGTCGCGGATGTCGACGTAGTTCGGATACGAGAGGCTCAGGTCGTTGCGCGTCGGGGTCGTGAAGTAGAGCGCGGCAAGGGACCCCCGGTCCTTGACGCCCGGCAGCGGATTGAGGAGGGTGGCCTCGACCCAGCTGAAGATGATCGCGTTGGCGCCGATGCCGACGGCCAGGGTGAGCACGGCCACGGCCGTGAACCCCGGCTTCCCCTTGAGCGCGCGGACGGCGTGACGGACATCGTGCAGCAGCATCTCCCAGCCTCCTGAACGGGATCGAAGCCACGCGGCGTGCCACGCGGCGCTCACCGCGCGGCCCAGCACACCCGCCGCCGTTCGTGCATTGACCAGCCCCGCGCGCTCCAGCCGGTCGCACCGGTGCCAGAGGTCCGCGTGCCACTGCGCGCGCCACCGCTCCCGGTCGCGCCCGGGAACGAGCCAGGCCGCGGCGTTGACGACGGCGAGCGCGGCTCCACGCAGGCGAGGGCCGGTCATGCGCGCTTCTGCGCCGGCCACTGGCCGGGAAGCCCGAAGGCCTCGAGCGAGATGGGCCGGAAGGTCTTGTGCTTCTGGAGGGCCTCGGCCAGCGTGCGGGCGCCCTCGCCGGTGAGCGTGAAATAGCGCCGGGGGGGCCGCTTCTCCGCGTGGGCGGCCGCGGCGTCCTCCCAGGACGAGCGCAGCAGCCCCAACTCTTCGAGGCGATCCAGGGCCGGGTAGACCGACCCGGCGGTCAGGCCAGTCGCGTCCACGATGTCGAAGCCGAACTGGTGGCCCGCGGCCACGGCATGGAGGACGGCGACGGTTCCGAAGCTGAGCGTGGTCGAGCCCACAGAGACTTGGACGAAGCCGACCTATATCGAGTTTCAATATAGGTCGCAGGGGACCGTTTTCGTTTTACAAGTGTCACGGGGACTGTCCCCCTTTACAATTGTCACAGGGACTGTCCCCACTGTCCCGCTGCCCACACTACCCGCCTCGCCGCGCATACCGAAAATCGCAGCAAGGCGCGCCCTCCATGATCGTCTGGGTCCGCGTGAGCGCCACGTCCGGGTTGAACCCCTCGATGAGCGCCGCGTCCCGGTTGCAGGACAGCACCGCCCCCAGTTCGGGAATGCCCAAGGCACGGTACATCTCCGCATAGCGGCACCGCGTGACGTCGAACGACAACCGCTCGTCGGTCTGCTCCCGCACGTCCATCTGGAGCGCGCCGTCGCGGGTCCAGGGCTCGAGCGTCGCGGCGAAGCTCGTGAGCGAAGCGTCGCCTCGCGCCTCGGCCATCGCGCGCCCCTGCTCCCGCGCGATGCCCACGATGACGTCGCGCACGATCGCCACGACGCGGTCGCGCCCGAACTCGCGGCCGAGCGCGTCGACGACGGGGGCGAGGATGCGCGCCTCGATCTCGCGGCGGGTGAGCACGCCGACGGCGTTCAGGCGGTCCACGCTCTCCGGGGTATCGGCCATGAGGGATGATACGCCCGGTCGCACCCGCTCCGGCGGCGGCTGTGCGATCATGACGAGTTGATGGCGCTGGACGTCCTGGAGTCTGAGAGCATCGAGATCCTCCGCGAGGCCGTGGCGGCCGCCGAGCGTCCCGTGCTCCTCTACTCGATCGGGAAGGACTCGTCGGTCCTGCTGCACCTGGCGCGCAAGGCCTTCCATCCAGCGCCACTCCCGTTCCCGCTGCTGCACGTGGACACCACGTGGAAGTTCCGGGCGATGTACGCCCATCGCGAGCGCATGGTCCGCGAGTCGGGGGCGCACCTCATCGTGCACACGAACGAGGCAGGCCTGGCGGCCGGCGTCAACCCGTTCGTGCACGGCTCCAGCTACTACACCGACGTCATGAAGACCGAGGCGCTGCGCCAGGCGCTCGACGCGCACGGCTTCGACATCATCTTCGGCGGCGCACGGCGGGACGAAGAGGCCTCGCGCGCCAAGGAGCGGGTGTGCTCGTTCCGCGCCGCGGGCCATCGATGGGACCCGAAGGCGCAGCGCCCCGAGCTGTGGGCCATCTACAACCTGCGCATCCGCCCGGGCGAGAGCATCCGCGTGTTCCCGCTGTCGAACTGGACCGAGCTGGACATCTGGTCCTATATCGAGCGCGAGTCCATCCCGATCGTGCCGCTCTACTTCGCCGAGGAGCGGCCGGTCGTCGAGCGCGGCGGCACGCTGCTGATGGTGGACGACGAGCGGTTTCCCCTCGAGCCGGGCGAGCAGGTCCAGCGGCGCGTTGTCCGCTTCCGGACGCTCGGCTGCTATCCGCTGAGCGGCGCCATCGAGAGCCGCGCCACGACCGTGGCGGAGATCGTCGCGGAGACGGCGGCGGCCGCGGCCTCGGAGCGACAGGGCCGTCTCATCGATACGGATCAACCCTCCTCCATGGAGAAGAAGAAGCGGGAGGGCTACTTCTGAGCGCGCCGCTGCTTCGGTTCATCACGTGCGGCAGCGTGGACGACGGGAAGTCCACGTTCATCGGCCGCCTCCTGTACGAGTCGCGCGCGGTGTTCGAGGACCAGCTGCGGGCCCTCGAGGCCGATTCGCGCCGGTTCGGGACGCAGGGGCCCCGCCTCGACTTCGCGCTGCTCGTGGACGGCCTCCAGGCCGAGCGCGAGCAGGGCATCACCATCGACGTCGCGTACCGGTTCTTCGCCACGCCTGCGCGCCGCTTCATCGTCGCCGACACGCCCGGTCACGAGCAGTACACGCGGAACATGGCCACGGGCGCCTCGACGGCGGACCTCGCCGTCATCCTGGTCGACGCGAGGAAGGGCGTGCTGCCGCAGACACGACGCCACACCCGCATCGTTGCGATGATGGGTATCCGGCACGTGCTGCTGGCCGTCAACAAAATGGACCTGGTGGGCTACGCGCAGCCGATCTTCGACGCCATCGTGGACGAGTACGCGCCGTTTGCAGCGGCGTGCGGTATTTCGACCGTGCGTCCGATCCCGATCTCGGCCCTGGAGGGTGACAACCTGACGGAGCCGAGCCCGCGCACGCCGTGGTACGACGGGCCGCCCGTCATGACGTACCTCGAGACCGTGGAGGTGACCGGCCCTCCGTCTTCAGGACCCTTCCGCATGGCGGTGCAGATGGTGCTGCGCCCCGGCCCGGACTTCCGCGGGTTTGCCGGCCGCGTCTGCGCCGGCGCGGTGCATCCGGGGGACCGCGTGCGGGTGCTGCCCTCCGGCGTCGAGACGACGGTGAAGGCCATCGTCACGTGGGAAGGCGAGCGGCCGCGCGCCGAGGCCGGCGCCTCCATGACGCTGACGCTCACCGACGAGGTCGACGTAAGCCGAGGCGACGTCATCGCCGCCGCGACCGCGCCGCCAGAGGTGTCGGACCAGTTCGAGGCCCGCCTGCTGTGGATGGGCGCACATCCACTCATTCCGGGCCGGACCTACCTGCTGAAGATGCACTCCAGGGAGGTGCGCGCGTCGGTCACGGCGATCAAATACCGCGTGGACGTCGCCACGGATGCGCACCTGGCGGCACGGACGCTGCTCCTGAACGAGATCGGCGTCGTGACCCTCTCCACCACGCAACCCCTCGCCTTCGAGCCCTACACCGCGAGCCGGACGCTGGGCGGCTTCATCCTCATCGATGCGCTGACGTTCGAGACCGTGGGCGCCGGCCTCATCGACTTCGCCCTTCGCCGCGCCACCAACGTCCACTGGCAGGCCATCGAGGTGACGCGCGCGGGACGCGCGGCACTCAAGCAGCAGCAGCCGTGCTGCGTGTGGTTCACCGGCCTGTCCGGCTCCGGTAAGTCCGCCATCGCCAACGCCCTCGAGCGGCGCCTGCATGCCGAGGGCCGCCACACCTATCTGCTGGACGGCGACAACGTCCGGCACGGCCTGAATCGCGACCTGGGGTTCACCGAGGCGGACCGCGCCGAGAACATCCGGCGCGTCGCCGAGGTGGCCCGCCTCATGGTGGACGCGGGGCTCATTGTGCTGGTGTCGTTCATCTCGCCGTTCCGGGCAGAGCGCCGGCAGGCGCGCCGCCTGTTCGGCGAGGGCGAGTTCATCGAGGTCTTCGTGGACACGCCGCTGGAGGAATGCGAGCGCCGCGACCCGAAGGGACTCTACGCCAAAGCACGCGCGGGGGCGCTGCCGAACTTCACCGGCATCGACAGCCCGTACGAGACGCCCGAATCGCCCGAGGTTCACCTGGCGACCTCGAGCCGCTCGGTGGACGAGTGCGTCGACCTGGTGCACGCCCGGTTGCCCTGATCCATGGACCCGCTCGAGGTGACAGCCGGGGCGCTGACGGGGTTCATCGTCGGCATGACCGGCGTGGGTGGGGGAGCGCTCATGACGCCCATCCTGCTCATGGTCTTCGGCACGGCGCCCCTCACCGCGGTCGGCACGGACCTCTGGTTTGCCGCGATCACGAAGGTCGCCGTCTCGGGCCTGCACCTCCAGCAGGGCCTCATCGACTGGCTGGTCGTGCGGCGATTGTGGACGGGAAGCCTGCCCGCCGCGGCGCTCACGCTGGCGTGGATGGCCAGCCGCCCGCCAGACGAGGGGACCGTCGCCATTGTCCGCCTGGCCATCGCCGGCGCCGTCTGCCTGACGGCGGCCAGCCTGCTGGTCGGCGGCACCCTTCGGGCGCGGTGGCCTCGCGTGCCCCAGCCGCCGGCCGGCCTGGCGGCGGCCGCGGCTATCGAGCGAGCAGCCACCATGGCAGCGGGTGCGGGGCTGGGCGCCCTCGTCACGATGACATCCGTGGGCGCTGGCGCCCTGGGCGCAGTGCTCCTCTACCACCTCTATCCCGCGAGGCTCACCCCGGCGCGCCTCGTCGCCACCGACATCGCTCACGCGGTACCGCTGGCGCTCGTGGCCGGGCTCGGCCATCTCGCCATCAGCCAGGTGGACCTGGGACTCCTCCGGGACCTGCTCGTGGGCTCGGTCCCCGCGGCGCTGGCCGGCGCTGCGGTGTCGTCCCGCGTGCCGCACGCATGGCTGCGCGCGGCCCTGGGCGTCGTGCTGCTCGCGATCGGCCTGACGATGCTTGCCGCCGCGATACGATAGGAAGATGCGCAGGGGCATTGCCGCGGCCGTTGTGGTGGCCGCGCTCGCGGCCGGCTGGGTCGGGTGGCAACGTGGATGGCTGGGTGGAGGGGGCGCGGGACCGAAATCCGTCCTCCTGATCAGCATCGACACGCTTCGCGCCGACCGCCTGGGCAGCTACGGCTACCAGGCGGCGCAGACGCCTGTGCTGGATGCCTTGGCCGCGCGCGGCCTGCGCTTCGATCAGGCGGCCACTACGGTCCCGCTCACGCTGCCCGCGCACACCTCGCTCCTGACAGGCACGTTCCCGCCCTTCCACGGCGTGCGGGACAACGGCAGCTTCTACGTGGACGACTCGATGACGACGCTGGCGGAGGTCCTGAAGCCGCGCGGCTACCGCACGGGCGGCTTCGTCGGCGCGTTCGTCCTGGATGGCCGATGGGGCATCGCGCAGGGGTTCGACCACTACTTCGATGAGTTCGACCTGTCGAAGTTCGAGATGTCCGTCGGGCTCGAGGCGGCGCAGCGGCCCGGCCGCGAGGTGGTGGATCACGCGCTTGCCTGGCTGGCCGAGGACCGCGCGCACCCGTTCTTCGCCTGGGTGCACCTGTACGATCCGCACAGCCCCTACGCACCGCCGGAGCCATATCGTTCACGATTCCCGGCCACGGCCCAGGGCGCGTACGACGGCGAAATTGCCGCCACCGACGCGGAAGTGGGACGCCTGCTCGACGCCCTCGAGGCCAGCGGCCAGCTCGATTCCACGATTGTCGTCGTGCTGGGCGATCACGGCGAGATGCTCGGCGATCACGGCGAGCAGCAGCACGGCTTCTTCGTCTACGACGCCGCCGCGCGCATCCCGCTCATCGTCGCGGGCCCTGGCGTGCCGGCGCGGGCGGTGACCGACCAGGTGCGCATCGTGGACGTCATGCCCACGGTGCTCGAGCTCGTGGGCATCGAGACGCCCGCCGAGGTGCAGGGGACGAGCCTCATGCCGCTCGCGCGCGGCGAGGCGCTGGACCTGCTGGCGTACACCGAGACGTACTACCCGCGCTATCACTACGGCTGGAGCGAGCTCACCGCCGTCAGGGACGGTCGCTTCAAGTTCATCGCCGCACCCCGGCGCGAGCTCTACGACATCCAGGCCGACCCGGGCGAGACGCAGGACCTCGCGGGCGAGAACCCGCGCATGGCCGACGCGCTGGAGCGAGGCCTGCGCGACCTGACGACCCGCAGCGCGGCGAAAGCGGTGGCCCAGGCGCCGCGGTCGGTGGACCCAGCCGTGGAGCAGCAGCTGCGGGCGCTCGGCTACGTGGCGTCCAGCGTCACCCGCGCCGCGTTGGAGGACAAGCCGCGCGGGGATCCGAAGGACAAGATCGGGCTCTACAACCTGCTGAAGCGCGCCGCGCAGGACTCGGTGGAGGGGCGGCTGGACGCCGGCATCGCGAAGGTGCGCGAGGTGCTGGCGGCGGATCCCGAAGTGATCGAGGCGTTCACCATGCTCGGGAACATGCACACCAAGGCGGACCGGCCGAACGAGGCCATCGACGCCTACAAGCGGGCGCTGGCGGTGGATCCCGAGCACGAGGGCGCGGCGTGGAGCCTGGCGCTGGCGTACCGTGACGCGGGCAAGGACGAAGAGGCGCGCGCCGGGTTCGAGCGCGTGTTCCAGCTGAACCCGCGGGGGGCGAAGTCGCTCTACCAGCTCGCCGACATCGCCATGCGCCGACGCCAGCTGGACGAGGCGGCGAAGCTGCTCGGAGAAGGGCGCCCAGCCGATGGCGCACTTCACTCTGGGCCTCGTGCACGAAGCGCGCGGCAACCTGCCGGCGGCCATGGCGGCGTACGAGGCGGAAATCAAGGTGAGCCCGACGCTGTACCAGCCGCACTTCAACCTGGCCCGCCTGCTGTCGAAGGCTGGCCGCACCGCCGAGGCCCTCCCGCACTTCCGGGCCGCAGTGGAGAAGAAGCCCGACTTCGGTACGGGATACCTCTACCTGGCCAAGGCCCTGCTGGACGGGGGCGACTTGAAGGGCGCCGAGCAGGCTGCAACGCGCGGCCTGGCCTCGGATCCGGATCCATCGATGGCGCCGCTCGGCCATTACGTGCTGGCGGATGTCTACTCGAGCCTGGGCCGCGACGCCGATGCGCGGCGGCAGGTGGAGGCGGGAAGGCGCGCCGAACAGACACAGAAGGGCCGACGCTGATAACGCAGAGGGGCCGCAGATGACGCAGATGCCGCGGATGGCCGCAGATCACGCAGATAACGCACATGGCCGCAGATGGCCGCAGATGACGCAGATGGCGCAGATGGCGCAGATGAGTATCCGGTAGGCGATCCGAGGACGAAACGCAGAATGCGGGAACGCCTGTTCTACCCATGCGCGTCGGCGCTGGTGGCCCTCACGGCCGGCCTGGCGGCCGGATGCTCGTCGCGCGAGCCGGCGGCACCGCCGGTCGCGGCGCCGAAGCACCTGGTCATCGTGACGATCGACACGCTGCGCGCGGATCGTGTCGGCGTGTACGGCAACACCACCGTTGCCACGCCGAATCTGGACGGACTGGCCCGCGACGGCGTCATGGCCAGGCACGCGTCGGTGCACGTGCCGCTGACGCGCCCGTCCCACATCTCGCTCTTCACCGGCCTCTACCCCGCGGAGCACGGCATTCGGGACAACGTGTCCCCGTCCCTCGGAAGCGGCGTGCCGGTGCTGGCAGAGATCCTCCAGAAGAACGGCTTCAAGACGGCGGCGTTCGTATCATCCATCGTGTTGTCGAAACAGTCGGGCCTGGACCGCGGGTTCGCGCACTACTCCGACGACTTCGACATCGGCAGGGACGATGCGCGGTTCCTGAACACCATCCAGAAGCGCGGTGACGAAACGGTGGCCGAGGCCATTGCGTGGCTGAGCGAGCCCGGGACCGAGCGCCGCTTCGCGTGGGTGCACCTGTACGATCCGCACGACCCCTACGAGCCGCCCGAGCCGTATGCGTCGCGCTACGCCGGCCGGGAATACGACGGTGAGGTCGCGTGGTCGGACGAGCTCGTGGGCCGCCTGGACCAGGCGCTGGCCGCGGCGAAGCTCAAGGACGAGACGCTGCTCGTTGTCACGTCGGACCACGGCGAGGGGCTCGAGGAGCACAAGGAGAGCGTGCACGGGTTCTTCGTCTACGAGACCACTCTGAGCGTGCCGCTGCTGATGCGGGGGCCGGGGATCCCGCCCGGCACGCAGCTCGGCATGGTGGCGCGCACCGTGGACATGATGCCCACCGTGCTCGACCTGCTCGGCTTCGCCGGCCAGACGCCGCGCGTGTCCGGCCGATCGCTCGTGCCCGCGCTGCGCGGCACGCCGATGGAGGACGAGCCCGCCTTCGCCGAGTCGCTCGTGCCACTCGTGCACTACGGATGGAGCGACCTGCGTGCGGTGCGGGATGGCCGGTGGAAGTACATCCTCGCCCCTCGGCCGGAGCTCTACGACCTCGAGCAGGATCCCGGCGAGCTGCAGAACCTGATCGACCGCGAGCCGCAGCGCGCGCGCGCGTACCGATCCGGTATCGAGCAGCGCCTCCGCGAAGAGCAGGCGCTGCTGAGGAACACCGGGCCCGCCGCGGCTTCCGTGCCCGCGGACCTGCTCGAGAAGCTGGGCGCGCTCGGCTACGTCAGCTCGGCCGGTCCCTCGGCGGTGAAGGCGTCCGGCGCGGACCCCAAGGACAAGATCGAGGAGTACCAGGAGGTCAACACCCTCATGCGAGGGGGACTGGTGAGCCTCCGCGAAGGCCGCTTCGCGGAGAGCTATTCAGGGTTCCAGAAGCTGTTTGCCCGCGGCATCGACAGCTTCGAGGCGCACTACTATGCGGCTCGCGCGCTGGTGGGGTTGAAGCGTTGGAAGGAGGCGGCCACGCACTACGAGGGCGCGATCCAGAAGCTCCCGGCGTACACGGCCGCGTACGCGGGCCTCGCCGAGGCGTACCTCGCCGCCGGCGATGCGACGCGAGCCATGGACGCCGTGCGCCGGGGGCTGAAGGTCTCCCCGGACGATCCGCGGCTGCTGGAGCACGAGGGAGACGTCGCACGCCTGACCGGCGATCCCGCTGCCACCGCCCGCGCCTTCGAGCGCGTGGCGCAGCTGGCGCCGCGCGACGCGCTCATCCGCGTGAAGCTGGGCGAACTGTACCGGGACCTGGGCCGGACTCCGGATGCCGTCCGGCTGCTGCAGGAAGCCGTGAAGCTGGACCCGAACGTCGGCTCGTACTGGAACTCGCTGGGGATGGTGCTGGCGGGCAGCGGCAACCTTGCGGCAGGGGAGCAGGCATTCCGGGAAGCCTCCACGCGCGACGGTGGCAACGCGCAGTACGCCTACAACCTCGGCCTGGCGCTGGCCCGACAGAACAAGCGGGACGAGGCGGCGGCCGCGTTCCGCCGCGCGCTCGAGATCGATCCGCGCTTCGCCCCGGCGCGCGAGCGGCTCGCCGAGCTGCGGTAGGTCGGGGGGCTTGGGGCTTGGGACTTGGGACTTGGGACTTGGGGCTTGGGGCTTGGGAGAGGCTGAAGAGCCGTGTGGTCTTCGTGCCGGCCTTCGTGAACGTCGTGCCTTCATGGGGTGCATTCCCGCAGGCGTTACACTCTCGCGGATGCTTGCGCGAATCCTGACGGTCACGGCGATCGCCGCCGCTGTGGCGGCGACCTACTGGCCTGCGCTTGGGTTCGCCTTTCTCAACTGGGACGACCCGCGCGTCATCGTCTCCAATCCCTCACTCGACTTTCCCGGCGCGTGGCGCTGGGCGTTCACGACCTTCCACCTGGAACACTACCAGCCGATCAGCTGGCTGGTGTGGGCGGCCGTCAACGCAGGTGCGGGGCTCGACGCGGCCTGGTTCCATGCCGCCAACGTGGCGATCCATGCGCTGGTGTCGGTTCTCGTCTGGGCCGTGGGCCGGCAGGTGCTCGCGCGCGCCGTGCCCGACGCCCGCGCGTCGTGGCGCGATGCCGCCGCGCTTGCCGCCGCGCTGCTGTACGGCCTTCACCCGCTCCGCGTCGAGGTGGTGGCCTGGATCAGCGCGCTCCCGTATGCGCTGGGCGTCTCTCTCGCCCTGGCCTCCACGTGGGCGTGGCTCTCGGCCTCGGCGCCAGGGGCGGCGAGATCGCTCGGGCCAGCGGTGGTCCTCTTCGCCGCATCGCTGGCCGCCCGCGCCGTGGCCCTCGGCCTTCCGGCCGTCCTCGTCATCCTCGACACGTGGCTGCACCGGCGGTCCGTTCGCGCCAGTGTGATGCGCGCCCTCCCGTTCGCGGGCCTCGCGGTGGCCTCAGCGGGCGTGGAGTACCTGGCGCGCGCGCCGGGACTGGCGGAGACCCCATGGCTCTATCGGCTGCAGTCGGCGGCATCCGCGCCGTTCGTCTACCTGTGGCGGACACTCCTGCCCGTGGCGTTGACTCCGCTCGACGTGCTGCCGCTCGATCCGGTGGGTAGTGCGGCCATCGCGGCCGCCGCGGCGATGGCGCTCGCAGTCGTGTCCGCCGCCGCGTGGCACTGGCGCTGCCGCTGGCCATCGCTCGCCGCGGCGTGGGCCTGCTATCTCGCACTGCTCGTGCCGGCCGCCGGACTCGTGGCCAGCGGCCAGCAGGCCACGGCGGATCGCTACACCTATCTGCCCGGCATCGTCGTGGCGATCGCCACGGCGTGCGCTGGCCTTCACGCGGTAGCCGGACAGGCCGGGCGTGCCCGCGCGCTCGCCGCGGTCGCGATCGTGCTCCTCATCCCTTCAACTCTCGTGACGCGCGCCACGCTGGCGCCCTGGGCCGACTCGGTGTCGCTGTGGACGCGCGTGGTCACGCTCAATCCGACAAACGACGTGGGGCTCTACAACCTCGGTGTCGCGCTTGCGGCCGAGGGGCGCCAGGACGCTGCTGCTGACCGGTACCGCGAGGCGCTGGCCGTCAATCCCGCGCACGCGGACGCGCGGACAAACCTCGCGCTCCTGGACGCCGCGCGCCTCGAGCGCGAGGGCAACGACCTCGCGGCACGCGGCAGCCTGGCCGATGCGGTGTCGCGCTACGAGCAGGCTATCGCGCTCGACCCCGCGCGGAGGCACTCGCGGGCCTCGCTTGGCATGGCGCTGGCCAGCCTGGGCCGGACGAGCGAGGCACTGCCGCACCTTCGCGAGGCGTTCCGGCAGGGAGAGACCGACGCGACCGTGGCGAACGCGCTGGGCGTGCTGATGCTGCAGGCAGGGGAGCCTCAGGAGGCAAGGGTGGTGTTCGAACAGGCGCTGGCCGTGCACCAGACCGACATTGGCCTGGCCCACAACCTGGCGCGCCTGCTGGCCACGACACCGGGGCTCGAGCGGAAGGATGCCGAGCTGGCGCTCCGAATCGCGCGGGCGGTGGTGGACGCGACGGGCGGGCGTGACCCGCGCGCGATGGACACCCTCGCGGCGGCCCTCGCGGTGAACGGACAGATGGCGGAGGCGCGCGCCACGAGCGCCCGAGCCGCAGCCCTGGCCGAGGCGCAGGGGGATCACGAACTGGCCGTACAGATCACGGCCCGGGGCCGCGCCTTTCGCAACCCCGGGCCGTGAGTTCTGCCTTTTCCCTTCAGCCTTTTGCCTTCTTACTTCTCTTCTAGAACCTGAACTTCCCGCCGATCATCAGGCGCCGCGGCAGGATGAACCGCGACGGCACGAGGTAGTTGGTCGTGCCAGGACGCCGGTCGAGCACGCTCTCGTTGGCGTCGCTGTTGAGCAGGTTCAGGAAGTCGCCGAACACGGCCAGTTCCGCCGTGCCGCCGAGGTTGAACGCCTTCTCGACGCGGGCGTCGAGCGTGGTCCACTGGTCGGTCCGCAGCTCGCCGTCCACGACGTTGGGCACGACGCGGTTCGTGCCGGGGATGCCGGTGAGGCCGCTCGAGATGCGGAACTCCTCGACGATTGGGCGGCCGCTCTGCGTCTGGAAGTTGAACGACGTCAGGAAGCCCATCGGCAGCTGGTAGACGAACTGTGCCTTCACCACCACGGGTCGGTCGCCAATGAGGCGGCCGTCGGTGTTGATGAAGTCGTTCGGGTTCTGGCCGAAGATGCCGGCCGTACTGGTCGGCGCCGTCAGCGGCGTGGATCGCGCCGAGCTCGAGCCAAGGCGCCCTTCCGACTTCGAGAAGGTGATGCCGAAGTTCGCCTGCCAGTTGTTCGACATGCGCTTCTTCACTTCGAACGCGATGCCGTTGTACTTGGCGGACATGCGGTCGTCGTTCCGCAGCTGGAAGAGCCGGTCCTCCGGATCGTTCTGCAGCTGGTAGATCTGGCTGACGTTCGTGCCCGAGGGCCCGTTGAACGGGATCAGCTCGTAGACGCCGCCGATGTCCGGGAAGGCCGTTTGCCGCTTGCTGTTCTTGTAGACGTAGTTCACCGAGAACCCGATGTCGGGCCCGGCCTGCTGCTCCCACGCCACGATGATCTGGTCGGTGTAGGGGTTCTTCAGGTCCGGATCCACGCTCAGCTGGCTGATGTCCGACACCAGCTCCTTGTCGAGCTGCTGGCCGCCCGGTCCGTAGAGTCCCGAGAACAGATACCGAGGGGAAATTGACGGTGTCGTGTTGTCGAACTCACCGGTGACGATGCCGCGGTAGTAGCGCCCGTAGTGGGCCTTGACCAGTGACGAGCCGCTCTCGGTGACCTTCAAGGTGACGCCCACGCGCGCCGAGAGCACGCGCCACCGGAAGAGCTCGTCCACGGCCGGCGACTGCTGGCCCGTGGGGTTGCCCTGCGCGTCCAGCAGGTCCTGCGAAGCGAAGTACGCCTTGCTGTC
>CAZLBU010000009.1:13040-13484 GCA_964557815.1 uncultured Bifidobacteriaceae bacterium
CGGAGGCCCAGGTTAAGGGTGGCACGGCCAATCTGGTAAGTGTCGTCCGCGAAGACGCCAATAGCCTTCAGGCGGCCGCCCTGCGTCCATGGCAGCTGGGTGTAGCCATAAGCGGGCTCGCTGCCGTAGGTGTAGATGTAGTCGTTCGGGCCGTAGGTGTACTCACCGAGACCGCTGTTGTACTGGACGCCGACCTTGAAGTCGTGGCTGCCGCCCAGGAAGTTGTCGGCGTACTTCGTGACCTTGCCCGAGAACGCCGTCTTCTGGCTCTTGCCGTCGTACCACGAGTAGATGCCGCCCGTGATCTGGCCGGTGTCGAGGTCGTAGTAGCGAGGCTTCACCCGCGGTTCACCAGCCTCCAGCGGATCGCCGTGGTCCACGCCGTAGAACCCGGAGTAGCGCGCCTCGACGACCGTCGTCGGGTTGATGACCGACGACCACAGG
>CAZLBU010000009.1:13494-16934 GCA_964557815.1 uncultured Bifidobacteriaceae bacterium
GGGCGACGGGTTGTGGCCGTTCTCGACGGTGATGGTGCTCGGTGCCGTGTTGGCCGACGCGCGTCCCGGAATGCGGTAGAAGTCGTCGTGCATCTGGAACTGCAGGCGGTTGTCCTGGTTGATCTGGTAGTTCAGCTTGTAGAAGTACCGCTTGGCGGACGACACCGCCGGGAACTCCGGAGCCGTGCCGGGCTGGGAGTCCGCGTCCTTCTGGTACTGGAACGAACCAAAGAACCAGAACTTGTCCTTGATCACGGGGCCGCCCAGCTGCACCGTGGTGTCCTTGAACTCGTCGCGGTTGTAGGGCAGGCCGTCGTCCTGATCGTCCGTCGTGTTGCGGCCGGTCAGGCTCTGGTTCTGGAAGTAGAAATTGGCGTCGCCCTTGAAGGTGTTGCTCCCCTGGCGGGTCACGACGTTGAACACCGCGCCGCCCAGGTTGCCGTAATCGGCCGGGGCGCCCAGCGAGAGCACCTGGATTTCTTCGATGGCGTCGGTGTTCGGCCACGGCCACGCCGCGCCCGTGAGCGGCGCCGTGAAGTCGGTGCCGTCCAGCAGGTAGAGGTTTTCGTTGGTGGCCGACCCGAACGACGACGAACGCGAACTCGTGGATGTGGCGGGGCTGACACCCGGGGCCGCGTTCACGAGGTCGAAGAACGTGAAGCGCCGGACCGGCGCGTTCTCCACCCACTCGCGCGAGTAGTTCGTCGCCACCTGGGTGCTCGTCGAGTCCACCACCGGCGCCTCGGCGGTCACCGTGATCGTCTCTTCCAGCGTGCTCACCTTCATCTGGATGTTGATCTCGGCGGTCCCGCCCAGGGCCACCGGGATGCCCGTCTGCGTGCTCGTCGAGAAGCCCGACAGTTCAGCCGTGATCTCGTAGGTTCCGGGAGGAAGGTTGGGGAAGCGGTAGATGCCCGCTTCGTTCGTCACTGTCGTGGGGGCGCCAGGAACGGCGCTGCCACGCAGGGTGACCGTCACGCCCGGGAGCACGGCCCCGGAATCGTCGGTGACCAGGCCTCGGATGTCACCCGTGGTTCGCTGGGCTGAAGCTGCAAGGGGAACAGCCAACAGCGCAACGGCAGTGCAGAGCCACACTAAACAACGTCGCATTCTGACCTCCAGGCAAACCCCGGCAAGGGGGCAAGCCGCAAAGCAAAGAGCCTAGAGCTACCGCAACAGTTCTGTAACGGGGCATTATCCGGCCCGAGACCGAACACTGTCAACGGCGATTTCCTGTTTCGTCTCAAATACTTAGGGTGAACCGGCCGGCGCTCGTCCCGTCGCCCGTCCCACACCACGTACCTCATCCGAGCTGCGCGATTCTGCGCGCATTGGCACGTCGCGGGCGCTTCAGGCGTCCTGCCTGGCCTTCCCCCGCGACCGCCAGAACATCCACAGCCCAACCGCAATCGGGCCCAGGACGCCGGCCACCATCTTGAGCTCGAAGGTAACGACGTTGCCGACATCGCCCGTCGGCAGGAACACCGCCACGATCCCCCCGGCGGTCACGATGGTGCCGATGAGGCCAGCCAGGCGCTCCACGGGCTCCGCCTCGTCGAGCGTCGTCAGCGCGAGGAAGGTGTAGACAAAGGGGATGAGATTGATGACGACCGCGGCCCGCAGCAGCATCTGGTAGGCCTCGGCAACGCTCGACCCGGTCATCGACAGCGCCGTCAGGCCCGCCGAGATGCCCGCGCACGCGAGCAGCGCCACATAGGGCGATCCCCACTTCGGGTGAAGGCGTCCCAGTACGGGCGGCAGCGCGTGATCGATGCCCGCCACGAACGGGATGCGCGATGGTCCGGCAAACCACGCCGATGCCGACCCGCCGACGGAGAGCGCCATGACGACGGCAATGGGGGCCACCAGCCAGCCGGCTCCAGCCGCGTCCGCCCCGAGTTGCACGGCCTGCATCACGCCCTGGATGGCCTCGAGTTCACCCGGCGGCACCAGCGCCAGCAGGGCATCGGCCACCAGCAGGTATGCGACGAGCGCCACGACTCCGGTGATCGCGATCGCGCGCGGCACGTCGCGACGCGGATTCCTGATCTCGTCGGACATCGTCGACGCCAGCTCGATGCCGATGAAGGCGAAACACATCACGCCCAGGCCGCCCGCCATGTCGGCGAGCGAGCCCGCCGCGAGGGGCGGGCTCGCGGATGTGCCCTGCCAGCGGGCCACCGCGGCCGCGAGCGCCACGAGCGCCACGGTCGCCATGCCGCCGATCCCGCCGATGTTGTTGATCCACTTGCCGACGCCCATGCCCCGGATGTTGGCGGCCGTGATGAGCGCCAGCCACCCGAAGGCCACCACGCCGACGAACCACTTGTCGTCCACGAGGCCCGCCGTCCGCTCGCCGCCGGCGAACGCGACGACCCCGGCCAGGTAGACGAGGAGCACGGGAACGTAGAAGAGGCTGTTGGTCCAGTAGCACCAGCCCGAGATGAAGCCGTGCAGGTCGCCGAAGTGGCGGCGTGCCCACAGGTAGACGCCACCTTCGCCCGGGTATCGTCGCGAGAGGACGAGCACCGCGATGGCCGAGGGCACGAAGAAGGCCAGCCAGGCCACCACCCACAGTGCGAGCGTCGCCCACCCGAACACGCCCACGGGGGGCACGACGTTCACGTTGACGATGGCGACGGTGCTCAGCAGGACGAGGTCCGTCAGGCCGAGCGTGCGGGGGATGTGCGGCGGCGACTCCACTACGCCAGCAGCTCCGCCACCGCCCGGTGCGCGTGGTCGATGGCGGCGTCCGTGTACGAGTACGCACCGGCGTCGGCGTTGGCGATCGCGATGCGCCCGAACTTCCGGCGCGCCACCACACAGGGCTGCTCGCCGCCGTTCAGCCAGAAGTCGTCGGCGAGCGAGTTGTACTGGTAGGCGTAGCCGTGCGGCCAGCGGTTCACGGTGATGCCGAGGATGTCGCGGGCGGGATCGAACCCGCCAGTGCCGAGCGCGCGGCCCAGCGAATCGCGGATGCTGCGCTCGATGGTCTCGAACGAGGTCGAGAGCAGCTCGCGGCGGCCCGCGGGGTGTTGATCCCGAATCGGCAGTCCCGGCCGGCACGCCGACTTCGACAGGTGCAGGACGATGGGCTCGGTCGGGTCCTTCGGGTGGGTGTAGGTCCCCATGCTGACGGGGAAATCGAGGTTTATCGAGGTGTGCCACATCCCCGGCATCGACACGCGCTGCACGCCCAGTTTCTGGAACGCCGTCCACTGGCGGATGAAGACGTTCGTGTAGACGAGCGGCACCTTGATGGCGTAGTCGAGGGCCTTCTTCTGCGCGGCCGGCAGCTCGGGGCAGAGAGCCGGGATGACCGTGTGCCAGCATGCGAGCACGACGGACCGAGCCGTGACGGTCTTGAGGTCCTGGGGGGCCGAGGGGCGCTGCACGTAGGCGACCTCGACCCGCTTCGCGCGGCTCGGGTCGCCGTCGTG
>CAZLBU010000009.1:16944-23188 GCA_964557815.1 uncultured Bifidobacteriaceae bacterium
AGGCGACCTCCACGCGCTGGTCGCCGCCGGAGGGGCCCGTGTGCCGCACGCGCATCACCGAGCTGCCGAGGCGAATGCGAACCGGCGCGCCCGCCGTGTCCAGCTTCCCGTAGTCCGCCCGCGCGGTCACGATGTCGTCCATCGTCGAGCCTGGAATAGCGCCGGGCACGAGGCGCCGGACGAGCAGGCGCGCGACGGAGGCGTTTCCGTCCGGGAAGTGGAAGTAGTAGTTCTCGGCCTCCTCGCTGCGGATGGAGTCCAGGTTCTGGCCAGGGCCCGGCGCAGGGTCCAGCCCCATCCCGTCGAAGCCCGGGAAGCCCATCGCGAAGGCGTCCTGGGCCGGGACGACGTCAATCCCTGCTCCGAACAGGCCGTGCGTGCGGGTCTGGAAGATCTTCACCACGCCAGCGTCGAGCTTCAGCTGCTTCGTGAGGAAGTCGCTGTAGCTCATGCGCGCGAGCCTCGCCTTCTTGTCGGCGGAGGAGAGCCCCGGCATCGGGTCCGTCCTCTCGGTGAAGAGCCGCTTCAGATCGCGCCGCACGGCGTCGCTGACGGGCGCCGCCGCCTGGAAGGCCTCCTCGCGCGGGTCGCCCACGACCAGGCGATCGGCGCCGAAGGTCTCCTTGTCGAAGAACATCGACGGCCGGAGGCCGAGCGACTTGTAGAGGCCTGCGTCCAGCACCTTCTGGTAGCGCGCGACGTCGATGCCGAGCTCGGTGATGAGATCCTTCGCCACCTGGCTGTACGGCGCCGGGCTGTCGATGGACTGCGTGCCGCCGTAGCCGATGTAGGTGCGGCCGTTGTGGGTGTACTCGTTCCGCTTCGCGTGCCCGCCGAAGTCGTCGTGGTTGTCGAGGATCAGGATGCGGGCGTCGGGCCGGGCCTTCCTGTAGTAGTAGGCGGCCGCCAGGCCGCTGATGCCGGCGCCCACGACGACGAGGTCGTATTCCTCGCCGGTGTCCTGCGGGGTGCCCGCGGCCTTCCAGAAGGCGCCGTCGCGCAGCTGGTGCAGGACCTCGAAGGAGCCGGCGTGCGAGCCGCGCAGCCCGGTCAGGGCCGGAGGATACGGGCTGCCCTGGGCGATCAGGGCGTCGAGGTCACCGGGAAGCCATCCCGCCGCGATTGCGCCGCCCACGCCGAGGGCCAGGCCGTTGAGGAAGTCGCGCCGGGCAATGGGGGCGCCCATGCCGAGCTGCCGGTCGTTGGTGCTCATGACGAGCGATTGTAGTCCCGATGCCGGCCGACCCTCGCGTCACACGCCGAGGAGCGGCCGCAGCATCCGGTTCCGCACGACGTGCCACAGGGCCGGCCCGGCGGGACCGTCCACGAACTCCCCCAGGAAGAACGTCACGTCGTCGTGGGTCAGCGATTCACGTCCGCTATGCGCGAGCAGCGCTGCCAGCAGGGCGTCTCCCACCTCTTCACACGGGCCGTGGTGTCGCTCCAGCACGCGGAAGACGCCGTCGGCGCCGAACTCGTCGCCTTCAGGGGAAGGGGCCTCGAGCACGCCGTCGGTGACGAGCAGGACGCGGTCGCCCGGGCCGGTGCGCAGCTTGCGGCGCGCGAAGGTGGGCGAGAGCCCCGTGGCGAGCGGGAGGTCCACGAGCGGGCCGGCACCTAGCGTGGCGTCGCCCGCCTCCAGGCGCAGCCACTCGCGGGTGGCGGCGCGGTACCACCAGCCGCGCGGGTGCCCGGCGTAGCTGATCGTGAGCCGGCGGGCGGGCGGATAGTAGGTGAGGACGGCGGCGGTGGTGAGCGCGTGGACCGGCTCGGCCGACAGCCGGCGATCCAGCGACGCCAGCACGCGGCGCTCGTCGATGGTGTCCACGCTGCGCCGGAGGTGCGCGTGCATCTCGGCGCCGACGGCGGCCAGGGTGTTGCCATGGCCGGCGATGTCGGCCAGGCAGACGCGGGCCAGCAGCCCGGAGCCGCAGACGGAGAGATAGTGGACGTCGCCGCCGCGCGCGCCGGCGCAGGGGCTGGAGTAGAGCAGGCCCCGGAGCCCGGGGAGTTCTACCGTGTCGTGGATGACGTGATTGCCGCCACGGACCTCGTTGCACGAGAGGCGTGACGCCGGCAACGGGGACAGGGTGGCGTGGCTCATCGCGTTCCCCATTGAGACGCCGCCAACCGGCTCATGGTTACACGGGCATCGCCGCATGGCCCGGTGGCGGTCGGTCGACACGGCCGCGGCCGGCCCGTGCACCGGCTCGTCCGAACCGTGATCACAGGCGTCTTGCGCGTCAGGCTCGCGCCGGATAGCGTTCCGGGTATGGCACGAAGACTTCTGTCGTTTGCGGCGGTGATGGCGGTGATCGGCGGCGTGGTGGCCCTGGGGCAGTCACCGGCGCCCGCATCCGGGCTGACCGGCACGGTGGTTGTCGTCAACCAGCAGTCCGACTCGGTGACGCTCATCGATCTGAAGGCGATGGAGGCCTACCGGCACGTGCCCGTCGTGGGCGGACCGCACGAGGCGGCCGTGTCGCCCGACGGCCGGACCGTGGTGGTGACCAACTACAACAAGCAGGGCGTCGGCCAGCAGAAGACGCTGAGCGTGCTCGCGCTGCCGGGCGGTGACACGATCAGGACCATCGACCTGGGGGAGTACCGCGCGCCGCACGACGTGCGCTGGGTGGACGATACGCGCGTGGTGGTGACCTCGGAGGCCAACCAGGCGCTGCTGCTGGTGAACGTGACGACCGGCGCCATCGAGCGCGTGTTCCGGACCGACGCCGGCGTGTCGCACATGCTCGCGCTCTCGACGGACCGGACGCGGCTCTACTGCTCGAACATGCGGGACGGCAGCGTCAGCGCGTTCGACTTCGAGACGGGCGCGAAGATCAAGGACGTGAAGACCGGCGCCGAGTGCGAGGGGGTGGGCGTGACGCCGGACGGCCGCTGGGTCTGGGCCGGCAACCGCGCGGCGGACACCATCTCGATCATCGACACGCGGACGCTCGAGGTCGTCAAGCAGCTGGCGTCTCCGGGCTTCCCGTACCGCGTGCAGTTCACCCCGGACGGCACGCGCGCGCTCATTCCCCACGCCCGGGCCTCGTCGCTCGTCATCGGCGACGTGGCGTCCCAGAGCATCGCGAAGTCCATCCCGCTCGGCTTGACGAAGGTGGCCGAGCCCTCCACCGCCGGCGTCTTCCCTCACCCCGACAACCGCCACGCCTTCGTCACCGTGCGCAACGACAACTCCATGCTCGTCCTCGACCTGTCGACCGGCCAGACGCTCGCTCGCGTCGGCGTGCAAAGCTCTCCTGACGGGGTGACATACTCGCCCATCCAGCGGTGAGGCCGCGAGGGCGAGCGCGTCCATTGGCGATTGCCGATTGGCGATTGAGCGATTCACTGACGATTGATGATTGGGGCATTGGGCATTGGATTGGCTGATTAGGTGATTGGGTGATTGGGTGATTGGCCGTCGCACTGCCGGGCCGTCGCGCTGCCGGGGCGTCGCGCTGCCGGGCCGTCGCGCTGCCGGGGCGTCGCGCTGCCGGGGCCGCCAATGCGACAATGCCCCAATCACTCAATGATCCAATCCACATGCCCCAATGCGACAATCCTCCGATCGCCCAATGAATCGCTCAATCATCAATAAGCAATCATCAATGGACACGGCGGCGCGCTTCGCGGCGCTGGCCGTGGCGGCGCTGTTGGCCCTCGCAAGCGCCGCCACCGCGCAGCCCGCAGCCCCACACCTCCCGCCGCTCGATCGCGACCTGCCACGGCGCGCGGAGGCCATCTATCGCGCGGTGGCGCCGCGTGTGGACGCGTCAGCTGCCATGGAGGTGGTTTCCCGCATGGCGCCGCTGTGGCGACTGGCGGGCAACCCGCAGTTCGACCAGTCGCTCGAGTGGATCGACGAGCGGCTGAAGGCCGCGGGCATTGCCACGCGGTACGACACCATCCCGTCGAACAGCCAGGGATGGGAGATGCGCGAGGCCGTGCTGCGCCTCGATGGCCCCGAGGGCGAGGTGGTACTCTCCCGCGAGCAGGATCGCGTGCCGCTGGCCATCAACTCGTTTCCCACGTCTGAAGGGGGCCTGACAGCGTCGCTCGTGGATGTGGGCCGGGGCACCGAGGCTGCCGACTACGAGGGCCAGGCCGTCCAGGGAGCCGTGGTGCTGGCCGACGGCCCGCTCGGCGCGGTGTGGAACCAGGCCGTGAAGACCCGCGGAGCCGCGGGCGTCATCTCCACGCAGATCGCACCGTACACGCAGCCCGACACGACGCCTGACGTGCTGCAGTGGGGAAGCATCCCGTACGAGGCTGAACGCACGTCGTTCGGGTTCAAGGCCACGCCGCGGTCGGCTCGCCGCCTGCGCGAGCGGCTGGCCGCTGGCGCCGTGCAGGTTCACGTGCGGGTGGACACCGTGTTCCACCGGCGCCCCGTGCGCACGCTCGTCGCGGAGCTCCCCGGAACGCGGTGGCCCGACGACCGCGTGGTGCTCGTGGCGCACGTGCAGGAGCCCGGTGCCAACGACAACGCCAGCGGCAGCGGCACGCTGCTGGCGGCGGCGCTGGCCATCCAGCGGTCGATCGCGGACGGCAAGCTGCGGCAACCGGCCCGCACGCTGACGCTGCTCTGGGGCGACGAGAACCGCGCCAGCGACGCATGGCTTGCCGAGGACGCGGCGCGCACCTCGCGCGTGCTCGCCATGATGTCGCTCGACATGACCGGCGAGGACACGGCGAAGACGGGCGGCACGTTCCTGATCGAGAAGGGACCGGATCCCACCGCGTTCTGGGAGCGGCCCTCGGATCCGCACAGCGAGTGGGGCGCCAGCGAGGTGGACCGCGCGCTGCTGAAGGGCAGCTTCCTGAACGACCTGCACCTGGGCGTCGCGCTCCGCCGCGCGCGCGAGACGGGCTGGGGGGTGCGGACCAACCCGTACGAAGGCGGGAGCGATCACACGTCGTTCGCGCGCGCCGGCGTGCCGGCGCTGCTCAACTGGCACTTCACGGACCGCTACTACCATACGAATCTCGACACCATCGACAAGGTCAGCCCCACGACCATGGGGCACGTGGCCACCGTGGTGGCCACGACGGCGCTGTTCCTGGCGTCTGCGGATCGCGGCGACGTCAAGCCGATGGAGCGCTACCTGAGGAAGGCTCGCGACGCGCGCCTGGCCACCGAGCGGCAGAACGCCGCCCCGGCAGAGGTGATGGAGGCGTGGAAGACCTGGTACGCGGAAGCCATCGCGAGTGCGAGACGACTGGGACAATCCCGATGACGCACATCATTCACCGCCATCTTCGTGTCACGCCGCCCGTGGCCGTCTCCGGTCAGGGCGTGATCCTCATCGATGCGTCAGGCCGGCAGTACATCGACGCCTGCGGCGGGGCCGCCGTCTCGTGCCTCGGGCACGGGCACCCGGACGTGTCGGCCGCCATGCATGCGCAGATCGACCGGCTCGCGTACGCGCACACCAGTTTCTTCACGTCCGAGCCGGCCGAGGCGCTGGCCGACCAGCTCGCGCGCACCGCGCCGCCGGGGTTGGAGCACGTCTACTTCGTCAGCGGCGGGTCCGAGGCCATCGAGGCGGCGCTCAAGATGGCACGGCAATACGTCGTGGAGATCGGGGAGCCGGAGCGCGGCGTGTTCATCGCGCGGCGCCAGAGCTATCACGGCAACACTCTGGGCGCCCTTGCCGTGGGCGGCAACGAGCCCCGGCGCCGCCTCTATCAGCCCCTGCTGATCGACGTGAAGCACGTCTCGCCGTGCTATGCCTACCGGGATCAACACCGTGACGAGACGCCGGAAGGCTACGGCGCGCGGCTTGCCGCGGAGCTCGACGCGATGATTCATGCCTGCGGTCCGAAACGCGTCATCGCGTTCGTGGCCGAGACCGTGGGGGGCGCCACCCAGGGCGCGACCACCCCGCCGCCGGGGTACTTCAGGGCGGTTCGCGACGTGTGCGATCGCCACGGCGTGCTGCTCATCCTGGACGAGGTGATGTGCGGCATGGGCCGCACCGGCACGCTGCACGCGTGCGAGCAGGAGGGCGTCGTGCCCGACCTCATGACGATCGCCAAGGGCCTCGGCGGCGGCTACCAGCCCATCGGCGCCGTGCTGGCCCATCAGAAGATCGTGGCCGCGATGTCCGCCGGCAGCGGGTTCTTCCAGCATGGGCACACCTACCTCGGGCACCCGGTGGCGTGCGCCGCAGCGCTGGCGGTGCAGCAGGTCATCGAGCGCGATGGCCTGCTGGCCAACGTGCGGGAGCGCGGCGAG
>CAZLBU010000010.1:0-6452 GCA_964557815.1 uncultured Bifidobacteriaceae bacterium
AGCTGAGGAAGTCGTGCTTGCCGGCAAGGCCCGGCGCGTTCTCGGTGACGAGCAGGGCACTTGCCTCGAGCGCCCGCTCCATCTCGTAGCCGACCTGATCCGGGTGGATGACGGTCTGGTTGAACACCTTGCGCGCCTGTGCGAGGCGCACGGCCCACGCCTCGGCGGTCGCCGCGGCGATGAGAGCACGGCGGTGGTCACGGACGCGGGCGATCCGGTCCTTCGTCGTGAGGGCGCCAATGGCGTCCACGAGGTCCTTGATCGTGACCTTCACCTCGCCGACGACCGCCAGGTCGAACCCGCGCGTCCGGCCGAGCATGTCCGTCTCGAGCCCGACCGCGACGTAACGCGCCGCGGCCATGTCGGGCGTCGCCTCGTTGGCCCGCATCTCGCGTGCGCCGATCTGCACGATGAGGTCGGGGCCAGAGTACGGATACGGCCGGTCGCCGCCCGCGTGCCCAGGTACAAGGGATGCGCGGCCGACAGGTAGTTGAACGCCGGCAGGTTGGGCGTAACGATGGGTACGCCCAGCATCTCGGCCAGCGCGACGGCGTCGGCGGCGGCATCGGTCTTGAACACCTCGTCGAGCAGCAGCAGCGGGCGGCTGGCCTCGATCAACCGGCGGGCGCGCCTCCACCAGGAAGGCCTCGCGCGGCAGGACCTGGGTCTCGACCGAGTCGCTGAGCGCCCCGGTCGAGAACGCCACGTACACCGGTCCGCCCTGCACGGTGCCGGCCAGCTTGTAGGCGCGCCTCGTCGCCAGCGCGGTCGAGGCGCCGGTTCGCACGTCCCAGGCAATCTTCGTGAACTGCCGGTTGATCTCCGACTGGCTGAAGCCCGGCCGCGGCGCCAGGACCATGTCGTCGCTGCCCACCGTGTTGTCGCTCATTCCCGCGGTGACGACCAGGCCGGACCCGTCGAAGTGGGCGTTGTACATCTGGCCGGCAATCTGCGCGGTGCCCACGGCGGCGTGCACGTTGACGAACGCCGGCTGGCGCGACACCTTGTGATACGCGTCGGCCATGGCGATCACGATGCCTTCGTGCAGGCCGACGACGAGCTCGAGTTCGGGCCGGTCGATGAGGGCGTCGAAGAAGGCCACTTCGAGCGACCCTGGGTTCGAGAAGATGTAGCGTGTGCCGGCTCCGAGCCAACCGCCGCGCGGCCGTCAAGTCCGGAAGAACCGCGTCGGAGGGATCCGCGGCGGCACGCGTCGGCACAGCGGGCTGGGCAGGCGCGGCCGCACGCGGAGGCGGGAGGACTGGGGCCACGGGCGACAAGGTAGGCCTCTGCGGGTCGCCCCTCTGCGATGAGTTGCACGTCGCGCCCGCGTCGGTCGAGACGTCGATTCCCAATCCCCTCACCAGGCGCCGATCATGGCGGGGTTGCCGCGGCTCGGCTATGACGGGCGTCATACGGCGGGGCCGACCTTCACTGTTTGCCTCGAGGGCCGAGACAATGCCCGCCGAGAAGGGGCGCCGGCGCCAGCCGACGCGCGAGGTACTGCCTCAGGACGAGCGTGGCGATCCTACGGTACGGCCCGCGCTGCCCAGCGCCAGATGTCGGCGGCCTCGATGAGCCCGCGAAGCCACGCGCGGCGATGCGTCCGCCACTGGCGATTCCGATCCTCTGAGGGCACGCGCGCGGACTCGGTGTGCTCCAGCTTCCTGATCAGGAGGTTCCGCCGCGTCTCCTGCTTCCACTGATCCAGCGTGATGCCGTACTCGGCCAGCAGCCGATCCAGCCCGCCGCGCGTGCGGGCCATCGCCACCAGCTCCTCGAGGTCCGCCGCCATCTCCGCGTCGGCGACCACCAGGCCGCGTCGTCGCGCTTCCTGGGCCTGGACTTCACGCACGATCATGTCGTCCAGCGTCCGCGCCATGGCGCTCGCGCGTTCGGCGTCGGCCATGCGGTCGAACCGCGCCGGGTTCATCGAGCGACTCTGCGCGAGGCGGGCCTCGAGCTCGTCAGGCGTGATGGCGACGCCGTTGACACGCGCCACGATCCCGAGGGGCTCCGGCGCGCGGTCGGCCGAGGCCTCCCCCGGACAGGGACTGCGGCCGCACGCCTTGAAGTCCTTGATGATCTGCGCCTGGAGGGCCCGCATCTCCTGCCAGGGCCCGTACTTGTGCCTGGCCTCGTCGAACACCGGAGGGGCGGCCTCGTCGCACGTGTACTCGGTGCCGTTCCATCGGGGACGATACGGGCCGTACCCGGCATCGGGCGCCTTCCGCATCCAGTCCGGCACGCCGTCCGGTCCGCGATTGGTGCACGACCAGTCGCTGGCCTGTCGGTGCCAGACCGGCCGATCCTGCAACACGACGAAGCTGGTCACGTCCCAGGCGTCCTCGACGCTAAGCTGCGTCGATTCGTCCCACGGGACGGCCTTGCCGAGCGGCATGTTGGCGCGAATGAACGTGACGCCGGTGGCGGCGCGGAACATGCCGGCACCGTCGTTGAAGCTCCGTGGGCCCCAGAGCGGCGGGACGACCGTGCCGGTCACCTGCGTCAGGCCCTGGCCGTCCTCTCCGTGGCAGCTGGCGCAGTAGGCGGCATAGACCCGCTCGCCCCGTACCGGGTCGGCCGGGCGGTTCAGCAGGGGGACGGTCGGAAAGCCCTGCCCCTTGACCTCCGTCCACTCCGCGACCTTCACGCCCGTCCCGAGCCACTCGAAGTAGGCGACCATGGCCCGCATCTCGCGGCTGTCGGCCGGCAGCACCTGCGACTGCGCGTTCATCGAGCGCTGCAGGCAGCCCTGGATACGGCCGGCCGTGTCGAGGTGCCTTCCGGCGCGTGCGAAATACGGTCCGCGCGCCGCGTACTTGGCGGCGACCGCTCCCCAGGGCGACGATGATGCCGCCATGCCTTCACCCATGTGGCAACTGGTACAGTTCAGGTCGTTGCCCGTCGAGTAACCGGGCCGGACCTTGCGCACGTTGAAGGACTCGTGGGTCCGCGTCACGAGCTCGCGACCATACCGGATGAGCGCACCCTGTTCGTTCGCTGCGATCGTCGACTCGGCGGGCCTGGCCCACGTGCCGCCGTACCCATCGTCGGGGGCGACGGTGACCCACGCCGCGGCGCTGTGGTCGGACGTCGCCCTGGTGGCCACGGTCAGCGGCCCCGAGCCGACGCCCTCCGGCACCTGGAAGACGAGCAGGCTCGGGCCGAGCACGTGCACCGCCGGTGCCTCGACACCGTTGAGCGTCACAATCGTGTTGCCCGTGCCTGCCTCGTATCCCGAGCCGAACACGAACGCCGCGTGCCCGGTCCTGGCCGCGGCAGGCCAGACGCCCGTGACGGCCAGGTCATGTTGCGGGGCGCCGAACGGAGTCGGGCTGGTGGCCCGACCTCCCGCGGTGGTGACGGTGATGGGCCCCTTCGGGTTGCCGGGCGGCACCACGAAGAACAGCAGCGAGGCGTCTATCACCTTGACGAGCGGGACGGGAAGGCCGCCAATCGCGACGCGGCTGGCACCCGGCGCGGCGTCGAAGCCACGGCCCGAGACGAAGACCATGGTACCGCTGCGGCCGCCGCCCGGTGCGAAGCCGGTGAGCGTCGGTGCGGGCGTGGGCGGGTTCCAGGTGCTCGACGGCACGACGATGCCCTGGGCGCCCGTATTGATCTTCAGATCCAAGACGAGATCCAGCGGTTTGTGCAGGGGATCGAGCCAGACGTGCTCCTTCAGCAGGGTGTACTTCCCGGTCGTGGTGAGGCGGAGCGGCACGTCGCCGGCATGGGCACCGTCCCGACAGTCGGGACAGAACGTGGTGATGGGCACGACGCAGGCCGGTTGCCTGCAGAGCGCCTGCGCCCCGTATCCCTCGAGGCTCACCAGCTCGGTGGCCGAGCCGGGCGGGCCGGCGATCGACACCCGCTCGAGGTCGTACACGCTCACGTAGTCCTCGAAGGTATTGGTCACGTAGGCGTAGTAGCACGTGGACGACCCGTCGTCGCACCGGGCCTTGCGGCCGAAGGTGACCCCGTGCGCGCCGAGGCCGGCCGGGAAGGTGTAGATGGCCGTCGGGTCGCCCCGATCGTCGAGCGCCGTGACGGAGACGTTGAACGATCCCTTGTTCGCGGTCACCATGAAGCGGCCGTGGGCCGTCGCGTCGGGCGGGCTCACCGGTGTCTGGATGGGCATCGAGACCCAGCGCACCGGAGACGCGGACGTGTCGCGCAGCTTGAGGTTGCCGGCCGCATCGCGGAGGTGCGCCGGCACGACGCGGGTGTTGCGGGCGATCGTGCCGGCCACCGGGTCGATGTCGTAGACCGACACCGACGCGGTGCCGGCGTTGTTGCTGTACGCCCGCGCGCAGCCGCCCGGGCCATACCCCGAGAACACGGACGAGGCCAGCGGCGACGCGCCACCGGTCGCCGCGGAGGCCTGCTGCATCCGGCTGTCGGCCGAATACAGGGACATCGTGTTGGCGAGCGTGTTGGCGGTCACGAAGTGGTCGCCGTCGTCGCAGAACCAGATCCCGTGCGGCGAGAACTCGCCGCGGATCGGCGTGCCGATGGTGGGATCCCGGCCGGCCTTGGCCTGGTCGAGACCGACTTCCTGCACCGCCGATCCCCCCATGACGGTGACGAACCAGCGGGACGTCGCGCCGGGTGTCACCTGCACGTGCGCCGGCGCGGTCCCTAACGGCGCCGTGCCGGCCACCCGCTTGTCGGCGGCGTCGATGAGCGTCAGGCTGTTGTCGTGCCAGTTGGCCGTCAGCACGTACCGATGGCCGGCACGGTCCTGGCCGAGCCAGGCGTTGTGCGGGTTGTTGCCGACATCGGGGACGTACTGGGCGACGCGCCAGGTGGCGGCGTCGAGCACCTGCATCGCGCCATCGGTCGCGTCGCCGGGATTCTCCTCCTGGCTCTGCGCGTTCACCCAGATCTCGCCCTGACCGGGCTCGGGCGGCACGCCGATGGCCACCTTCGAGGCTCGCGTCGGTTCCATCGGCCGCTGGCCGTCGGTGCACACCTCGAACTGCATGTAGGGGTGCAGCTTGCACTGGTAGCGGTGGCAGCCCGGCTCCAGATCGTCGGCCTGCTCGGCGTAGTAGTAGCCCGTACCCTCCCCGAGGTTGCCGGCGTACCCGATGAAGCCGGAGTCCTTGTCCGCCTCGTCGCTGGTCATGGTGTGCCAGGTCCGGCCCGTGTTGGTGACGGTGAGGAACTGGCGCGCGGTGAGGACGACGCGCCGCAGGTCGTCGTACGGATCGGCCCGGTTGTCGCCGCCGCCGTCCGAATACCACGGGTCGGCGTCGAGGATGTCGACCTTGACCTCGGTGCCCGCCGGGCGCGCGGGCGCCGGGCAGCCCTCCAGGCAGCGCTCAGCCAGGAACGCCAGCAGCTGGTCCAGTTCGCCGTCGGTGATCTCGGCCGGGCCGAATCCCGGCATCGCCCCGTTGTAGCCGGGCAGGGCGTGGTTGGACGAGCCGTGACGAATCACCGTCCTGGCGACTTCTCGCGGGATGGCCAGGGGGCCGATGCGCGGCGCTGGCATGCTGGTCACCCAGGACTTTCCGCCTTCTCCTTGCGGGCCATGACACGTCGAGCAGGAGGCCGCGAAGATCTTCTCCGGCGGCTGCGGCTGAATCCCGCTCGCCCACGCGGCGGCAACCGATCCGAGGACGGCGACGGACAGGAACAGCAGGACGGACGGACGCAGGCTCATGAGATCCTCAGCGGCAGTTGGGAGTACCCGCTGCCGGGGTAGACGGCCAGCGTGGCCGGGCGGCCCGGCGCGGGCGCGATGTCCCCGGTCCGGGCCAGCAGTTCCTCCAGGAACACGCGCAGCTCCAGGCGGGCGAGCGGCGCGCCCGGACAGACGTGGATGCCCGCGCCGTACAGGAGATTCCTCGAGGGATCGCGGTCCAGGCGGAACGTCGCCGGATCGTCGAACGCGTGCTCGTCCCGATTCGCCGACATCCAGTTGATGGACACGCGCTCGCCCGCCTCGATCGAGCGCCCGCCCACGTCGACGGGGCGTGTGGTCACACGACGGTTCGTCACCAACGGACCGTGGAGGCGCAGCACCTCGTCGATGGCGGCCGGAAGCAGGTCGGGTCGGCCCCGGAGGTGTGCCTGCACGTCGGGATGGTCGGCCAGGAACCCGGCCAGGATGCCCACCGAGGCCGAGATGGTGCCGATCTCGCCGACCGTCCAGTTGCGCAGGATGCTCGCGATCTCCTCGTGGCTGAGCGCCCGCCCCCGCACCTTCTGGTGCATCAGCGCCGCCGTGAGATCCGTCTCAGGGCCGGCGCCGTCCTCGAGTCGGGTCTCCAGCAGGTCGTCGACGATGCCCTCGAACTCAACGGCGATCGCCGACATCGCCTTGCGATCCTGCGCCAGGGTGGCTTCGTGGTTCCGGCGTGTCCACCGGGCCAGGACGCCCTGCAGGGCCGTCGGCCAGCCCAGAAAGGCGCATTGCGAGTGGACGGCGAACGGCACGG
>CAZLBU010000010.1:6462-11242 GCA_964557815.1 uncultured Bifidobacteriaceae bacterium
TGCCAATGAGAGGTCGCGCACCAGCGTCACGACCAGGTCCCGGCAGACCGGCTCGAACGCGGTCATGCGCTCCGTCGAGAAGAGCGGCTCGATGATCTGCCGATACACCGTGTGCTCCGGCGGGTCCATCCCGTTGGGGACCGACAGGTGCTGCGACACGGCATTACTGAACGTGTCGTGGTCGAGCAGCACCCGGACCACGTCGGCATGCCGGAACAGCGACCAGCCGAGGAACTCGCTGTGGGCGACCGGACAGCGTTGCCGCATCTGGTCGTAGGCCGCGCGTTGGTCGCGCTGGACGTCCAGGGATTGCGGGTCCCAATCCGGTCGTGGATCCGCGGTTTCGGCGTCGTTCATCGTTCGGAACCCTCGGGGCGGTGCAGGCGGTCGCCGTGCGCGTCGCGGCGCGCCCGCCCGCCCGGGCTCGGACGACCGTCGTGGCCGGATCGACCTCGCCGGCTGCCGGCCGCTCGACGTCGCGGCGACAGTGAGGCATGCTGAGGCGCATGACGCTCGAACGGCTTGAGGTGTCCACGGCGCGCCGGCAGTTGCCGGGACGGACCGAGCCTCGCGGCTCGCACACCGGCTTCCCCACGGCCGGCGCCTATGCGTTCGGGGCGGTGTTCGTCGTCGGTGCGCTCGTCGTACTCGTCGGCCAGCGCGTGATCCCGGTGAATCCGGGCGATGTCCACGCGCCCTGGTGGACGCTCACCGCGATGGGCATCGTCTTTGCCGCCGCGGGCGCGGGCGTCTGGGGCATGGCCATCCGCCAGCACCGCGCGGAGCGTCGGGCCTGCGACGCCTCGTGGGAGCATCCCGGGCAACCCGCGCTGGCCGACCATGCCTGGGACCGGCGCGGGTTCGCCGCTCCGCGATGGGCACGCGCCGTGAAGACCGTCGCCGGCGCGGCCGGCCTCACGCTGTTCATGGCCATCTTCCACTGGTGGGCCTTCGGCACCGACAGCCCGTGGATCGACTTCGAGGAGATCTACCTGGTGCCCGTGTACGGGCGATGAACGCGGCCGGGCCTCGACGCCGGACGCCCCGCCCAGGGGATTCATCGCTCGCCCGACCATCGCCTTCATGCCGCGGTTCGTGACGGGACTCGCCAGCAGCCCGTGGTGAATGTGGCTGTCATCGGGAAATGGGGACTGGCCCGCCTTTTCCCTCTGCCCGCATCCATGGGTGGCTATGGCTTAGTCATGGCGAAGCCGTGCTGCCCGCCCGTCCGGCGCAGCGTCCCGACGACGCGCTTCGTGCCGTCCACGGATCCCTTGTCGTTCTGGTCCTGGTATGTGCCCGAGAGACGCCCATCGGAGGCCTGGGTGATGTCGAGCGTGAACGGCGCGTTGAAGTAGTCGGAGGTACCTGACCAGTGTCCCTGGAGGCTGCGGGTGCAGCCGGCCAGTCCAATCGAGCAGAGGAGCAGAACCACGAGTTGCCTGCGCATTGGATCCTCCTTGCCGCCCACTACCGGCCGTCCCCGACACCGGTCCGAGCCGGCACCGAGGCCCTGCCGGCGTACGGACACCGCCGACGGGGGGTACCTTATCCGCCGCCTTGTGCAGGATGTATGACCGGCGTCATAGGCGCACCCCGGAGGAGCGCCTAGCCTCCCGGGGGCTGTCCGTGTGGAGGTGAGACGTGTCCGGTACCCAACTCTTCCATAGCCTGCTCACGTGGTGTGGCTGTGCGCTCCTGCTGTCGGGCGCGGCCGCGAGCGCCCTCGCCCAGGGGGCGCCGCCCCCGCCCGCGATCGACGCCGCGGCGTACAAGGCGCTCGAATGGCGCAACATCGGCCCCTTCCGCGGCGGCCGCGCCACCACCGTCGCCGGCGTGCCGGGCGATTCGCTCGTCTATTACATGGGCGCCACCGGCGGCGGCGTGTGGAAGACCGAGGACGCCGGCCTCACCTGGCGCAACGTCTCCGACGGCTACATGAAGACCGGCTCGGTGGGGGCCATCGCCGTCGCCGAGTCCGATCCGAACGTCGTCTACGTGGGCATGGGCGAAGCGCCGGTCCGGGGGGTCGCGACCTCGCACGGAGACGGCGTGTACCGTTCGACCGACGCGGGACGGACGTGGGTGCATCTCGGCCTCGAGAAGACGCGGCACATCTCGATGATCGTCGTGCACCCGTCGAACGCCGACGTGGTGTACGTGGCCGCGCAGGGCAGCCCGTGGGGGCCCAACGCCGAGCGCGGCATCTACCGCAGCACCGACGGCGGCGACTCCTGGACGCTCGTGCACACGGTGAACGACACGACGGGCGCGAGCGATCTGGCGATGGACATGACCAACCCGCGGATCCTCTACGCGGCCTACTGGGATCACCAGCGGCTCCCCTGGCGGGTGCGGAGCGGCGGGCCGGGCAGCGGCCTCTACAAGTCGACCGACGCCGGCGCGACGTGGACGAAGCTCACCGCCGGGCTGCCGCGGCTGATGGGGAAGGTGGCCGTCTCGGTGTCGCGGGCGCGCCCGGAGCGCGTGTTCACGCTGATCGAGGCGGAGGACGGCGGGCTGTTCCGCTCCGACGACGGCGGGGCGACGTGGCAGCTCGTGAACGAGGAGCGCGTCCTGCGCACGCGCGCGTGGTACTACATCAACGTGTTCGCCGACCCCGGCGACGCCGACACGGTCTACGTGCTCAACGCGCCGATGCTCAAGTCCATCGACGCCGGCCGGACCTTCGTCAACGTGCCCACGCCTCACGGGGACAACCACGGGCTGTGGATCAACCCGCGCAACTCCCGCTGGCTGATCAACGCCAACGACGGCGGCGCCAACGTGTCGCTCGACGGCGGGCGCGCCTGGTCCACCCAGGCCAACCAGCCGACCGCCCAGTTCTACCGGGTGAACACCGACGCGCGCGCCCCGTACTGGGTCTACGCCGGGCAGCAGGACAACAGCAGCGTTGGCATCGCCTCGCGGTCGAGCGGCGGCGGCATCGGGAGCACGGACTGGCACCCGGTCGGCGGGTGTGAGAGCGCCTACGCGGCCTTCAACCCCGCCGCCCCGGACTACGTCTACGCCGGCTGCTACCAGGGCATCATCACCGAGTGGTCGCGCGCGACCGGCGCGACGCGCAACGTCATGGCCTATGCCGCGCTCGGGCTGGGCGAGCCGTCGAACGAGCAGAAGTACCGCTTCAACTGGAACGCGCCCATCCTCGTGTCGCGGCACAACCCGTCGGTCATCTACCACGCCGGCAACCATCTGTTCCGGTCCGCGGATCGCGGCAACTCGTGGACCCCGATCAGCCCGGACCTCACCCGCAACGACCCGGCCACCCAGGGTCCGGGTGGCGCGCCCATCACCAACGAGGGCGCCGGCGGCGAGATCTACAACACCATCTTCTACGTCGCCGAGTCGCCCGCCGACGCGGGCACGATCTGGGTCGGCACCGACGACGGGCTGGTGCACGTGACGCGCGACGGCGGGAAGCAGTGGTCGAACGTCACACCGAAGGACATGGGCGAGTTCCAGGTCAACGCCATCGAGATCTCGCCGCACGACCCGTCGACCGTCTATCTCGCCGTCACCGGCTACAAGCGCAACGACTTCACGCCGCACGTCTTCAAGACGCGCGATGGCGGGCGCAACTGGGCGCGGCTGGTGGCGGGGCTGCCAGACGGCTCGTTCGTGCGTGTCGTCCGCGAGGATCCGGTGCGGCGCGACCTGCTCTACGCGGGCACCGAGACCGGCGCCTTCGTCTCGTTCAACGGCGGCCGCACGTGGCAGTCCCTGCAGCTCAACCTGCCGGTCGTCCCCGTCACGGACCTCCGCGTGCACGACCGCGACCTGGTGGCCTCGACCCAGGGGCGGGCCTTCTGGATTCTCGACGATGTCACGCCGCTTCGGAGTCTGGAGACCGGCGTGGCCGGCCGGGCGCTGCACCTGTATGCGCCGGCGCCGGCCGTGCGCTGGCCGGTGCCGCAGGGGCGCACGCAGGATCCCGCCGTTGGCCAGAATGCCCCCACCGGTGCCGTCCTCTACTACTCGCTGGCCGCCACGCCGGGCGGGAACGAGACGCTCGTGATGGAGGTCGTCGACGGCGCGGGCAAGGTGGTGCGGCGGCTGACGTCGGCCGCGCCGCCGCAGGCGGAGGCGAGCGGCGCCCCGGGCGCGCGGCTGCCGGCCTCCGCCGGCCTCAACCGCTTCGTGTGGGACATGCGGACCGCGCCCATCGACACGGTGCCCGGGCAATACATCAACGGCAACCTGCAGGGCTACCGCGTGGGCCCGGGCACCTACCGCGTGCGCCTGACGATGGGCACGCACTCCGCCGAGCAGGCGCTGCGCGTCCTCCCCGATCCGCGCACGAGCCTGACCGAGGCGACGTTCGTCGAGCAGCAGACGCTGCTGGCCGCGATTCACGCGCGCGTCGGCGAGATCCACCGCCGGGTCGTGACGCTGCGCGACCTGCGCGACCAGGCCACCGCCATCGTCGAACGCAACGCGCGGCATCCGCAGGCGGCCGCCATCCGGGAGGTGGCCGAGACCCTGACCGCGGCGCTGACGGCGTGGGAAGACGAGGTCATCCAGAGCCGGCAGAAGACATTTCAGGACGTCATCAACTTCCGGAACCAGCTGAACGCGCACTACCTGTACGTCGCCGAGCAGCTCGACGGCACGGATCCCACGGTGACCGACGGCATCCGTGCCCGGGTGACCGATCTCGATGCCGAGTGGGCCACGCGCGACGGAGAGTGGCGGGAGATCCTGACGAAGACGCTGCCCGCCGAGGTAACCGTGACCCCTTCGCATGCGACCGTGCGGT
>CAZLBU010000010.1:11252-22989 GCA_964557815.1 uncultured Bifidobacteriaceae bacterium
TCCACGGCGCTGACGCGCGCCGGGATCGGCACGATCGCGGTGAAGCCGTAGGGCGGCGTCGGGAGGCGTGCCGTGAGGCCCCGGCCGGCGAGGGACCTCACGGGCGCGCGATCGTCCCGGTCCCCGCGGTGAGCGGGCTCCCGCGCCACCGCGCCCTCGCGCCGGTTTGCGGATCGCGCCTCATTTCGCCGACGATGGGAGGGCATGCCGCGCGGCGCACTGTTTCTCCTGCTGGGAGCGTGGCTGGTTCTCACCGGCCACGCCCAGGCTCAATCCGCTGGTCCGCCCGACTGTTCGACCTGGCAGGACTGCCGCGATCAGGTGGAGCAGGCCGTTGCTGGCGGCGCCTTCGATCGCGCGCACGATCTCGCCTGGCGCGCCGTGCAGCGTGGTCCGAAAGACGATCCCGCGCTGATGTTCCTGCTGGCGCGCGCCCAGAGCCTGGCCGGGCGGCCGCAGGACGCGCTGGTGATGGTGCGCCGAATCGCGGAGCGTGGGATTGCGACGGAGGCCCTCGCGCATCCCGATCTGGCGCGCATGCGCGCCCTGCCTGGCTGGCCCGAGGTGGAAACCCTCGTGGCCCGCGCGGGCACGAGCGTCACGATCGCGGCAACGCCGGCGGAGAGGGTGACGCCGGAGGCGGCGACGCCGGGGACGCCCACGCCGGGGCTGAAGCCCCGGCGCTCCGAAGAGCCGCCACCCACCGATGCGCCCGGCACCGAAACGCCACGCGCCGACGCACCTGATACCGACGCGCTCGGACGTCCGGAGCGCCGGGGCTTCAGCCCCGGCGTGGCGCCGCCGTCGGCCGCGCCGGTCGAACTCGCCGCTCTCGTCGAAGAGGCCGCCCGGTTCACGACCGACGGCTTCGTCGCCGCGGGGCTCGCGTACGACGCGGTATCGCGCCGCTACCTTTTCGGGGATCGCGACGGCCGCAAGCTGCGCGTCGTGGGCGAGGGCCTGGACCACGCGGTGGATCTGGTTCGGGCCGAGTCGGCGGGATTCCAGGACGTGCGCGCGCTCGCCATCGATACCAGGCGTGGCGACCTGTGGGTGGTCAGCGGGGATGTGGACGGCGCCACGGCCACACTGCACAAGCTGCAGCTCATCTCCGGGCGCCCGCTCCAGTCGATGCGGTTCGAGTCCGGCGAGGCCGCCGTTGTCCCGGTTGACCTGGCCGTCACCCCGGACGGGAGCGTCATCGTGCTCGATGGCACCGGCGGAGTGCACCGCCTGCGGCCCGGGGCCGTGGCCATCGAGACCGTCATGCGGGCGAAGGTGGCGGGCGCCACGAGCCTGGCACCGACGGAGGACGGCGCGTGGCTCGTGGCCCACGAGGCGGGATTGTCGCGCGTGGAGCTGGCCTCGCGGCGTGTCAGCGCTCTCGCCGCGCCGAAGGGCATCAGCCTTGCGACCTTCGAGCGGATCCGCGCCTACCGCGACGGTCTCGTCGGCGTCCAGGCGGAGGCCGACGGCACGCGCCGCATCGTCCGGCTCGAGCTCGCCGGGCGTGGTCGCTCCGTGCGAGCGGTTACGAGATTCGATACCCGCATCGACGGCACAGCCGGCCCTGTTTTCCTCGCGCTGTCGGGCGATGATCTGTCGTTCGTCACGATGGGCGTACAATCGAGTTCCCCCACGCCCGCCGGCGCGACGCCGGCTCGCGAGCCGGCCGAGATCGTCGTGCGCCGGATTCGCCTTCGTTGACGCGCGACCACGATGCCCAGACTCGTCCTGCCGACCCTCGAGACCATGAAACCGGACCAGCGAGCCGTCTACGCCAAGACGGTCGCCGGTCGCCGCGGCTCGGTGCCAGCCAATGTCCTTGTCTGGCTGCACAGCCCCGAGCTGGCGGCGCGGGCCCAGAAGCTCGGCGAGCTGGTGCGATACGAGACCGCGCTCGGGCCGCGATGGTCGGAGCTGGCCATCCTGGTCGTGGCGCGGCACTGGACGTGTCACTACGAGTGGGCCGTGCACCTGACGGAAGCGGCCAGGGCCGGGGTGCCGGCTGAGGTCATCGAGGCCATCCAGGCCCGACGGGAGCCGGCGCTCGAGGACGAGACCGACCGCGCGGTCCACCGGTTTGCGTCGGAGCTGGTCGCGTCCGGGCGCGTGCCCGAGGACGTGTACCGGGCTGCCGTGCTCGCGGTCGGGCAGAAGGCCGTGGTGGAACTGGCGGCGCTGGTGGGCTACTACACGATGGTCGCGTTCACTCTGAACGCCTTCGAGATCCCGGCGCCGGCCGGGTCACCGGGGCTCGACAGGGTGCCGGGGCGCGATACCGCGTGAGCGTTGTCACCTGGCGGACGGTTTCCGCATCTCTGAAGCTGCCCCGATCAGGAGTGACCGATGATCCGACCGTGCCCGGCCTGCGGGCGTAAGAACCGCATTCCCGCCACCCGCCTCACCGACGACGTTCGGTGCGGGGCGTGCAAGACGATGTTTCCATCCCTGGCCGAGCCGATCGAGGCCGACCCGGCGCTCTTCGAGGACATCGTCCAGGGCGCGAAGGTGCCCGTGCTCGTGGACTTCTGGGCCGCCTGGTGTGCGCCGTGCCGCATGGCGGCGCCCGAAGTGGCGGCCGTGGCGGCCGAGATGGCTGGGCGGGCACTCGTGCTCAAGGTGGACACGGACCGCCATCCCGAACTCGCGGCCCGCTACGGCGTGCAGGGCATCCCGAACTTCGTCGTTCTGAGGGGCGGAAAAGTCGTCTTCCAGCAGGCAGGCGCCGTGCGCCGCACCGAGATGCGCAACTGGCTCGAGCGCGCCGCCTGACGCGGCCTTCGGCTTGCAGCATCGGCGCTGACGGCAATTCCGTCGGATCGCCGGCTTCCCGGCACCCCCTCGTCGCAACGACCGCGAATCCTCCACAAAAGGCTGAGATTCCTTCGTGGAGCCAGTCTTGTATACTCCTGCCATCGTGGTGGTCGTGTGCGATTTTCCGGCAGGGCGGACCGGCGCCCGCCGCGGGCGGGTGAACCGATGACGCAGCCGGGCGATCAGGAACCGTTCCACGAACCGCAGGGCACCCTCATCATCGTGTCCGTGTTCGGCGCGCTCGTCGTCCTCGGCTGGCTGGCGCTCTTCTTCGGCCTGTTCGTGCCCAGGGGCACTCACTAGTGGGGGCCCATGCAGGTTGACCGCTACGAGCGTTACTGGATGTGGGCGGCCAGCGGGATGCTCGCGTTGTTCCTGGTGGCCATCGTGGTTACGGCTGTGTCCGGCGGGGCGCATCCGCCCAGCCACGTCGAGACGATCAACCCCGAGACCCTGGACATCGGCACCGAGTTCGCCACCCCGGGCGTCGTGACCGCCCCCGATGGCAGCCTGACGGTCGTGATGCGCGCCGAGTTCTACGTCTTCAAGCCCGACGTGGTGCGCCTGCCGGTCGGGCGGCCGGTGCGCTTCCGCATCACCAGCCCCGACGTGCTGCACGGCTTCCAGATTGTCGGCACGAACGTGAACCTGACCGTCGCGCCGGGCTATGTGAGCGAGGGCACGACGACCTTCACGGAGCCGGGCGAGTACCTGGTCGTGTGCAACGAGTACTGCGGGCTCGGGCACCACAACATGTACAGCCGGATCGTCGTGGAGGCGGCGCCATGACGCCCGCCGTCAGGCTCGTCCTCTCGCACTTCTGGGTCGCGGTGGCCGCCTTCGGTGTGGGCGCGATGATGGCCGTGATGCAGGCGCTGGCCCGCGCCGGTGTCGAGCTGCCCTTCGGCACCGCGAATCTCTACTACCTGTCGGTGACGGCGCACGGCGTGCTGCTGGCGCTGGTCTTCACGACGTTCTTCATCATGGCCCTCGGCTACCTCGTGGTCGAGACGACCCTGGGCCGCATTGCCGGTCCGGCCTGGGCGTGGGCGGGGTTCTGGCTGGCCTCGATCGGCACCGTCATCACGACCGTGGCCATCCTGTCGGGGACGAGCACGGTCCTCTACACGTTCTACCCGCCGCTGCTGGCCCATCCGGCGTTCTACATCGGCGCCACGCTGCTGGTGGTGGGTTCGTGGGTCTGGTGCGGGGTGATGATCGCCAGCTTCGTCTCCTGGAAACGCGCCAACCGCGGGACGCGACCGCCGCTGGCGGCGCACGGCATGCTGACGACCGTGATCATCTGGATCCTGGCGACGGCGGGCCTCGCGGTCGAAGTAGTGATCCTGATCCTGCCGTGGTCGGTGGGCCTGGTGGACCGCATCGATCCGATTGTGGCGAGGACCTACTTCTGGTGGTTCGGCCATCCGCTGACCTATTTCTGGCTGGTGCCGGCCTACGTGCTCTGGTACACGATGATCCCGCGCGTGGCGGGCGGCAAGCTCTTCAGCGACGCGCTGACGCGCGTCGTGTTCATCCAGTTCATCCTGTTCTCGACGCCGGTCGGCTTCCACCACCAGTTCACGGACCCGGGGATTGCGGGAGGCTGGAAGCTGCTGCACACCTTCACCACCTACGCCATCATGTTCCCGAGCCTGGTCACCGCCTTCACGGTGACCGCGTCACTCGAGTATGCGGGCCGCGTGCGCGGCGGCACGGGCACCTTCGGCTGGATCGGGAAGCTCCCCTGGAGCGACCCGTTCTTCTCCAGCGTCGCGCTCTCGATGGTCACCTTCGCGCTGGGCGGCTTCGGCGGCGCCATCAACGCCGCGTACGCCATGAACGCGATGATCCACAACACGGCCTGGGTGCAGGGGCACTTCCACCTGACGGTGGGCACGGCCGTGACGCTCAGCTTCATGGGCTTCAGCTACTGGATGCTGCCGCGGGTGACGGGACGGGCGCTGGTGTGGCCGCGTGTGGCGTCCGTGCAGCCCTACCTGTGGTTCATCGGGATGCAGTTCTTCAGCATTCCCAGCCACATCGCGGGCCTGATGGGCATGCCCCGGCGCGTGTACACCGGCGACTTCCACGGCATCGAGTCGGCCCAGGCGTGGATCCCGCTCGTGAACATCTCGGCCGTGGGGGGCGTGATCCTGTTCGTCTCGGCCATGTGCTGGGTTGGCGTGCTGGCCGGCACGATGTTCGTGATGCCGCGCGGGGCGACGCGTCCAATCGAATATGCGGAGCCCATGGTCGCGCCTGCCGACGGCGCGTCCCTCTGGGATCGCCTGGGGCTGTGGACGGCCGTGGCGATCGTGCTCATCATCATCGCCTACGCGCAACCGCTCTATCACCTGCACACGATGGCGCGCTTCCCCTCGCGGGGCTTCTCGCCGTTCTGACGAGTCCAGCCGATGGCGCACGATCTTCCGACGCACGTGATCCCGCCCGCCGAGCCCGAGCCCGCTGCCCGCGGCATCCTCGGCCTCTCCTCGACGGCGCTGATGGTGGCCGGCCTGGTCGGCGGCTACGGCCTCTTCGCCTGGCTGAGCGCGCGGTTCATGCTGCCGGCGCGGGTGGGAGAGGTGCAGCAGCTGTTCGTGACGCGCGTGAACGATGTCCCGGTCGGCAGCACGCTGCTCTACCAGACGCCGGACGGGCGGACGGTGAACATCACGCGCCGGACGGCCGGCGCCGCGGCGGCCGACTTCATCGCGCTCTCGAGCACCTGCCCGCACCTCGGCTGCCAGGTGCACTGGGAGCCGCAGAACAACCGGTACTTCTGCCCGTGCCACAACGGGACGTTCGACCCGAGCGGCAAGGCGACGGGCGGACCGCCGGGGGAGGCGGGCCAGTCGCTGCCGCAGTACGGGCTCCGCGTCGCGCAGGGGCTGCTCTACATCGACGTACCGGTGGAACAGCTGTCCGTGCCTCGCCAGGCGGGGGTTGTCGAGGTCGCCTCGCCGCAGGGGCCCGGCCACGACCCGTGCCTGACCTGCCTCAGGCGGCCGACGACGGCCGACGGGGGAGACGCCGCATGAACCGCACCGGGGACTGGATTGCCGAGCGGGTGCCCATCTCGCTCGAGGGCGTCGCGGCGATGTCCAACGAGCCGGTGCCCTACCACCTGAAGCGGTGGTGGTTCGCGCTCGGGGGCACGCCGGCGTACCTGTTCGTCGTCCAGATCGTCACGGGCGTGCTGCTGGCGTTCTACTACCAGCCCGCGCCGGCCACGGCCTACGAGTCGGTCCGCTACATCACCGAAGACGCCTCGTACGGGTGGTACCTGCGGGGCCTCCACAAGTGGGGCGCGACGCTCATGATCGCGGCGGTGGTCCTGCACCAGATGCGCGTGTTCTTCACCGGCGCGTACCGGCGCCCGCGCGAGCTGAACTGGATGATCGGGATGACGATCCTGGTCTGCACGCTGCTGCTCGGGTTCACCGGCTACAGCCTGGTGTTCGAGCAGCTGAGCTACTGGGGAGCCACGGTGGGCGCCAACATCAGCGACACCGTGCCGGTGGTCGGGCCGATCATGAAGCAGGCGCTCCTTGGCGGCGAGGTGTACAACGACCGGACCCTCTCGCGTTTCTTCATCCTGCACGGCGCGGTGCTGCCGGTGGTGCTCATCCTCGTCCTGATGATGCACATCGGGCTGGTGCGGCTGCACGGCGTCACCGAGCTCACCTTCGAGGGCGAGGAGAAGAAGCCGGCGAAGTACTTCAACTTCTTCCCCGAGCACTTCTACACGGAGCTCATCATCGGGCTCACGCTGATGATCCTGCTGAGCGCGCTGGCCACGCTCCTGCCGGTGCACATGGGGCCGCCGGCGGACCCGCTGGTGACGCCCGAGGTGATCAAGCCGGAGTGGTTCTTCTACACGGCCTTCCGGTGGCTGAAGCTCTTCTCCGGCACGACGGCGATGCTGACGCAGGGCTTCATCGTCTTCGTGATGTTCTTCTGGCCGTTCATCGACGCCTGGCTGGTGCGCCGCTTCAAGTACGCGGACATCAGCGTGTGGATTGGTGTGGTCGGGGCGCTCCTGATCATGGGGTTCACGATGTGGGAGGCGCTCGTTGCACATTAGGTTCAAGGCACGAGGGTTCAAGGCACGACGGTTCAAGGCACGGACGGTTCAAGGCACGGAAGGTTCAGGGCGCGGGGTGCGGGAATGACACTGGATCAGAAACGCTGGGTAATCGGCGGCCTGGGGCTGCTGTTCCTCCTGTCGCTGGTGGCGGTGCAGTGGCTCGAGGTGTCCCGACGGGCGCACGAGGCCGGGGGGCGGCGCACGGCGGTGTCGGTGCAGGCCACCCCGGCCGCGTCGCGCCAGTGCGTCGACTGCCACACCCAGGTGTCGCGGGGCATCGTGGACCACTGGGCGGGATCCACGCACGCCGAGAAGGGCGTGGCCTGCGTGGACTGCCACAAGGCCGAGGCGAAGGACGCCGACGCGTTCACGCACTACGGCGCGCAGATTGCCACCATCGTCACTCCGCGCGACTGCGCGCGGTGCCACCCGACCGAGTCGGCGGAGTTCGCGGCCAGCCACCACTCGAAGGCGGGCAACATCCTGGCGTCGCTGGACAACTTCCTCGCCGAGACCGTCGAGGGCTCTCGCGTGGCGTTCAACCCCCACTCGCCCACGCCCGGCAGGGCCGTGCAGGCGGTCAACGGCATGGCGCCCGCCAACTCGGGCTGCCAGCAGTGCCACGGGTCGCTCGTCGCCTTCCAGGCCAACGACGGCGGGCTGGTGACGATGCGGGACCTGAAGCCGGACCAGAACGGGCAGCCTACCAACATGGACGCGGTCGGCCGCATCGTCAAGAACGAGAGCGGGAAACCCCTGCTCTCGAGCACGAGCTGGCCCAACACCGGCATCGGGCGGATCAACCTGGACGGCTCGCTCGGGTCGTGCGCCGCCTGCCACAGCCGCCACGACTTCTCCGCGCGCCGCGCGCGCCAGCCCGAGAACTGCGGCAAGTGCCACCTCGGCCCGGACCACCCGCAGAAGGAGATCTACGACGAGTCGAAGCACGGCGTGGCGTTCCGGGATCTGATGGCCGACATGAACCTGGACGCCCAGCCGAACTGGGTCCTGGGGCGCGACTACAGCGCAGCGCCCACCTGCGCCACGTGCCACATGAGCGCGAACACCAGGAACGGCATGAAGATCACCCACGACCCCGGCGAGCGCATCTCGTGGACCAACCGCCCGCCGGTGAGCCTGGTGATGGACACCGACGCGAACCATGCGGTCGTCACCGAGACGGACCCGGAGAAGCGTCGCGCCGCCATCTCCGACACCGCCGAGGCCAAGCGCAACCGGATGAAGCAGGTGTGCTCGCACTGCCACACCCCCGACTACATCAACCAGTTCTATCGGCAGTACGACGACCTGGTGATCCACTACAACGAGAAGTTCGCCAAGCCCGGGCAGGCCATCATGACCGCCCTGGCCGAAGCGAACCTCATCTCCAAGACCCAGTACGACGATCACATCGAGTGGACGTGGTACTACCTGTGGCACCACGAGGGCCGGCGCGCGCGCATGGGGGCGTCGATGATGGCGCCCGACTACACGCAGTGGCACGGGATGTTCGAGGTGGCGGAGCGCTTCTACATGGAGCTCATCCCGCAGGCGCGTGAGATCACGGCCGAGGCCGCGAGAGGTGGGCGCGGCGAGGCCGCGCGGCGCGTGAACGCGGTGATCGACGAGATCCTGGCGCGCCCCGAGCACCAGTGGCTGACGAAGGGCGCCGAGCAGCAGGCGGACGCGATTGCGCAGGAGATGCAGCGCCGATACGGGACGCCGAGACGCTGACGCCGATGGCGGGCCGATGAACGCAGATGGGCCGCAGATGAACGCAGATGAACGCAGATGGCGCAGATGGGCGCAGATGGGCGCAGATGGTCAGTGACACCGGAGGCGTCGCCAACGCTCCGAGCCGACCGACCGGCCTGGCCGCCGGACGGGTCGCGCTTCAGGCCAGAGCCAGACCAGTTGAGGACGAGTAGATGAACGGAAAGTTCGAGCGGCGCACGTTTCTGAAGATGGCCGCCGTGGCGGCGCCGGCGGTGGCGGCGTTCTCCTGCGCGGATCAGGAAGAGGCCGCGCGCCTGGCGTCGAACGGCTCGCCCGTGGACCGCGCATCCGTGAAGTGGGACAAGGCGCCGTGCCGGTTCTGCGGCACCGGGTGCGGCGTGATGGTGGGCGTGGAGCAGGGCCGGGTCGTGGCGGTCCGCGGCGACGAGGCCAGCCCGGTCAACAAGGGCCTGCTCTGCGTGAAGGGCTATCACCTGCCGGGCCTGCTCTACGGCGAGGACCGGCTGCTGTACCCGCAGAAGCGGAACACGGATGGATCGTTCTCGCGCATCTCGTGGGACGAGGCGCTGGACCTCATCGCCACACGCTTCAAGGAGACGCTGGACCAGCACGGTCCCGGCGCCGTCGGGATGTACGGGTCCGGGCAGTGGACCGTCTTCGACGGGTACGCCGCGCTCAAGTGGGTGAAGGGCGGGCTGAAGAGCAACAACATCGAGCCCAACGCGCGGCTCTGCATGGCGAGCGCCGTGTCGGGCTTCATCACACAGTTCCAGAGCGACGAGCCCATGGGCTGCTACCAGGACCTCGACGCCGGCGACGACTTCGTCCTCTGGGGCAACAACATGGCGGAGATGCACCCGGTGCTCTTCAGCCGCATCCTCGAGACCCGGCGCGCGAAGCCCGGCACGCGTATCGTGGACATCGCCACCCGGCGCACGCCGACCAGCGACTACGCCGACCTGCACGTTCTGTTCAAGCCGAACACCGACCTGGCGCTGGCCAACGGCATCCTGCACCTGCTGGTGGCCGACGGGCGCATCCACACGCCCTTCATCAACGAGAACGTCGTCTTCCGCCGCGGCATCGAGGACGTGAAGCAGATCGGCTACGGCTGCTTCGGTGACCAGGCCGAGCGCTACACCTTCGAGGACCAGGGGCGTCCCAGCTCGCTCGACGAGCTCCGCGCGTTCCTCGCGCACTACACGCCCGACCACGTGAGCGAGGTCACCGGCGTGCCCGTGGAGCAGATCCGTGCGCTTGCCGACCTGTACGGCAACCAGGCGCGCGGCACGGTGAGCCTGTGGTGCATGGGCGTGAACCAGCACGTGCGCGGCACGTGGATGAACAACCTCATCACCGATCTGCATCTGATCACCGGCAAGATCTGCCGGCCGGGCGCGAACCCGCTCAGCCTGACCGGCCAGCCGAGCGCGTGCGGAACCGCGCGCGAGGTGGGCACCTCGAACAACCGCTTGCCGGCCGACAGGGTGGTGACCAACCCGGAGCACCGCGCCGAGGCCGAGCGCATCTGGAGGCTGCCCGCCGGGACCATCCCCGCGACGCCCGGCTACCACGCGGTGGACATGTTCCGCGCCCTCAAGCGCGGCGACCTCAGGACACTCTGGATCCAGACGACGAACCCCTGGGTCACGCTGCCGAACCGGTCGCGGTTCGATCGCACGCCCAACGACGGCCGCTTCATCGTCGTGAGCGACATCTACCCGACACCGACCACGGCCATCGCGGACCTGATTCTTCCGGCTGCGGCGTGGGTGGAGCGCGAGGGCGTCTTCGGCAACACCGAGCGGCGCACGCAGCAGTGGAACAAGATGGTCGACGCGCCCGGCGAGGCGCGCGAAGATGCCTGGGCCATCGTCCAGGTGGCGAAGCGCATGGGCATGGGACACCTCTTCCCGTGGCCCGACGACAACTGGCACGAGCCGATGTTCGAGGAGTACCGCGAGTTCGGCCTCGGCCACGGCAAGGACCTCGCCGCCTACACGCAGCTGAAGCAGACGCGAGGGATGATCTGGCCGGTGGTCGACGGCAAGGAGACGCCGTATCGCTACACCGCCGGCTACGACCCCTACGTGAAGAAGGCGTCGGGCGCCCACTTCTACAAGGCGAAGGCCGCCTTCTGGCTGCGGCCGTACCACCCCGCGGCGGAGTCCCCGGACGCGGAGTACCCCTTCTGGCTGAACACCGGCCGCGTGCTCGAGCACTGGCACACCGGCTCGATGACCCGCCGGATCAGGCAGCTGCACCAGGCCGTGCCGGCCGCCTACGTGGAGGTCAACCGCGCCGACGCCGACGCGCTCGGCATCAAGAAGGGCGACCGCGTGAAGATCGTGAGCCGCCGCGGCAGCCTCGATCTCACGGTGGAGATCGACGGCCGCGGCCGTCCGCCCCGCGGCATGGTGTTCGTCCCGTTCTTCGACGAGTCGGCCCTCATCAACCTGGTCACGCTCGACGCGATGGACAACATCAGCAAGCAGCCCGACTACAAGAAGTGCGCCGTGCGCCTGGAGCGGGTGTAGTGCCCCAGAGCCTTCGTGGTTTCGTCTTCCGAGCCGCCAGTGTGACAGCACTCATGCTGCTGTCGGTCGCGTGCGGCGCGGGCGAGCCCACCGCCGTGGCCCGATCGACGGGGGAGCGCGCGACCACGCGCGCCTACGACGGCGCGCCGCCGCCCATTCCGCACGACGACTCGATCGGCTCGTGCGTCACCTGCCACGACGACGATGGCGCGGCGATTGCGGGTGTGGGCGTGGCGCCGGCCTCGCCTCACGGCGCCATCGCCGCCACGGGCGCGATGCAGCGCTGCCGCCAGTGCCATGTCCCCACCGAGACGCGCGAGCTGTTCGTGGCCTCCCGCTTCACGGGCCTGCCGCAAGGGCCGTGGAAGGGCTCGCGGGCCACGCCAGGCGCGCCGCCCACGATTCCGCACACCCTGCAGCTGCGCGAGAACTGCCTCGCCTGCCACGCGGGCCCTGCCGCGCGCGCGGAGATCCGCACCACGCACCCCGAGCGCATCCGCTGCCGGCAGTGTCACGTGCCCGAACAGGGGTTCTGAGGTTCTGGGGTTCTGGG
>CAZLBU010000011.1:0-8555 GCA_964557815.1 uncultured Bifidobacteriaceae bacterium
GGCTGGCGGGTGGGGACGCCTTCCACGGCGGCGGCAAGCACTGGCGGTCGCAGCTGGATCCGGAGTGGCGGACGCTCGCCGCCTGGGTGCGCGGGCCCGGCGCGGCCGCGGCGGCCGCGCCCGCGGGCGGCACGGCGGTGCGCATCATCCAGACGAACGCCGCCGGCGACGACACGCATCTCATCGATCCCGCCACGAACCGCGTGGTGGGTGTCATCCGCGGCGTGGAGATTCCCCACGGTGTCACCAGCTCCCCCGATGGGGGCCGGCTCTACCTGAGCAACGAGTCGCTGCACACGCTGGACGCCGTGGACGCGGTCACGCTGACGGTCGTCAAGCGCGTGCCGCTCAGCGGGCGGCCGAACAACGTGGCGCTCTCGAAGGACGGTCGCAAGGTGTACGTGGGGATTGCGCAGGCGCCCGGCGCTCTGGACGTGATCGACACGGATACGCTGACGAACGTGAAGACGGTGCCGGTGAAGGGCTCCATCCACAACGTCTACGTGACGCCGGACGGGAGATTCGCCGTGGCCGGCTCCATTCCCGAGCGCACCATCTCGATCGTGGACACGGCCACCGACACGCTGTCGAGGACCATCACGCTCTCAGCGGGCATCCGGCCCATGGCGTTCGACACGAAGCCGGACGGCTCGACGAAGAACATCTACGTCCAGCTCTCGAACTTCCATGGTTTCGCGGTCGTGGACTTCGCCACCGGCAGGGAGACCGCGCGCATCGAGCACCCGGCCATCGAGGGCGAGCACCCGCACACCGACGGCCTGCAGGGCGCGCCGGCTCACGGGCTGGCGGTGTCACCGGACGGAACAAGGCTGTGGTCCACCAGCAAGGTCTACGGGTACGCGTACGTGCACTCGCTGCCGGACCTGAAGGAGGTGGGCCGCGTGTTCGTGGGACAGCATCCCGAGTGGGCGACCTTCACGCCCGACGGTCGGTTCATCTACGTCGCCGCGGCGGGCGACAACATGGTGTACGTGGTAGACACGGCCACGTTGAAGGAAGTCGCGCGCGTGCCCGTGGGGCAGGTGCCGAAGCGAAATGCCACGGGCGTGCTGAAGGTGCCCTGAGTGAGGGGTGTCCATTGATGATTGCCGATTGACGATTGAGTGATTCATTGGGCGATTGCCAATTGTCCCAATGCGTCATTCAATTGCGGCAATGCACCAGTGGGGCATTGCCGCAATCCAATGGGTCAATGCTGCAATCGCCAATCACCCGATGAATCGGCCGATTGGCAATCGGCAATCGGCAATGAGGGTGCTCAGTCGTTGTGGTGCAGCTCGTACTCGCGCTGGGCGCGGGCCATCTCACTGCCGCGGACCTTGTCGCGCTTCGCGGCCGCCTTCAGTGCCAGCTCGTGGGTGCCGGTGGAGTGAACCGCCGGGAGGGACATGAGCTTCTCGAGTTCCGTGCTCTGGCAGGCGGGGCACATCGGCGTCGTGCCGGCGCGGACCAGCGCCTCGAACTCCTTGCCGCAGCTCTTGCACGTGTACTCGAAGATTGGCATCGTGGGCCTCTCACGCAATTATAGAGGCTTGCCCGTGCCCATGCCCCCTGTTCGTGTCGCCCTGCTGAGCTTTACCCTGGCGTCTCTCCTGGGCGCCGCGGCCGGACGAGCGGAGCCTGCCCGGTGGGCGGAGCCAGCCGTGACCGGGGAGCCCGGGCCAGCCGTGGCCTCACGTATCACCGAAGCCGCAGCGGGGGCCGCGGAGTTGCCCCGGCTCCGCAGCCTGCTGGTGAGCTGGAACGGCGACCTCGTCCTCGAGCGCTACTTCCGGGGCGCGCGGGCGGCGACGCTCGCCAATGTCAAGTCGGCCTCGAAGAGCGTGATGTCGGCGCTGGTGGGGGTGGCCATCCGCCAGGGCATCCTCCGCGACGTGTCAGAGCCCGTGGCGCCGCACTTCCGCGCCGAGCTCGGACCATCGGTCGATCCGCGGACGCGGTCCATTACCGTCGAGCACCTCCTCACCATGCAGACGGGGCTCGAGTCCACCAGCAGCCGCAACTACGGCGCCTGGGTGCGGAGCCCGAACTGGGTCCGCTACGCCCTGAGGCGCCCGCTCATCGCCGACCCGGGCACGCACATGGAATACAGCACCGGGAACTCGCACGTGCTCTCGGCGCTGCTCACCCGCGTGACGAAGCAGAGCACGTGGCAGTTCGCCCAGCAGTCCCTGGCCCGGCCCCTGGGTTTCTCGCTGGCGCGATGGCCGCAGGACCCGCAGGGCATCTACTTCGGCGGCAACGACATGCTGATGACGCCGAGGCAGATGGTGCGCTTCGGCGAGCTCTATCTGAACGGCGGCCGTGCGGGCGACCGGATGCTCTTCCCGGAGGACTGGGTCGACCGCTCGTTCGTGCCGCGAGGCCGATCGCGATGGGGCCGCGACCGCGAGTACGGCTACGGCTGGTGGATCCGCGACCTGGCCGGCCGCCCTGCCTACTACGCCTGGGGCTACGGAGGCCAGTTCATCTTCGTCATCCCGTCCACGCAGATGGTCATCGTGACCACGTCCGACCCGAACGTCACCCGCGAGCGCCGGGAGCACCTGCAGGAGGTGTACGCCCTCGCGGAACGGCTCGTGCGGGCTGCCGTGGTGGATAGTTCCCAATGATGATTGCCGATTGCCAATCGGGCGATTCACTGACGATTGAGCGATTGGCGATTGGGCATTGTGAACCACCCCGGGTTTGTCGGAGAGCGATTAATGTGAGTTACGCGTTCAGTTCTGGGTGCACTCCGTTGTCTGCCGGTGGTCGAAGAACGCCTTGGAGGCGCTCGGCGGCGGTGACGTCATCGTCGGTGTCTGGGTTCAGCGGCCGCCGAGTGCCCCCCGTCGAGGCCTGCGCATAGTACAACGCTTCGTACTCGGCAGGCGGCACATAGCCGATCGGTTCGAGCAGCCGCCGATGATTGAACCAATCGACCCAAGCCAGCGTCGCGAATTCCACGGCTTCCAGGTGGCGCCACGGCCCCTTGCGCTGGATGACCTCGGTCTTGAAGAGTCCGATCACCGATTCGGCCAGCGCATTGTCGTAGGAATCGCCTCGGCTCCCGACGGACGGCGCGATGCCGGCTTCGGCCAGGCGCTCCGTGTAGCGCATCGACAGATACTGCGTGCCACGGTCGCTGTGATGCACCAGGTCGGTGAGGCCGTTGCCCGACCGGCTGTAGATGGCTTGCTCCAGGGCGTCGAGCACAAAGTCCGTGCGCAGCGACGCCGAGACCCGCCAGCCGACGATGTACCGGGCGAAGACGTCGATGACGAAGGCCACGTAGACAAAGCCCCGCCAGGTCGCGACGTAGGTGAAGTCGGCCACCCACAGTTGATTGGGACGGGTCGCCGTGAACTGGCGGTCGACCAGATCGGCCGGCCGCTCGACGGCGCTATCCGGTCGCGTGGTGATCACCCACGCGCGCCCTCGGACGACACCGCGCAAGCCCATCGCGCGCATCACGCGCTCCACCGTGCAGCGGGCGACGACCCAGCGTTGACGGCACAGCTCCTTCCAGACCTTGCGTGGGCCATAGACCTGCTCGTTGGCGTCCCAGATCCGCTGAATCGCGACGCGCAGGTCGTCGTCGCGGTGGGCCCGCGCCGATCGCCGCTCCGGATGGGCCTGTTGCGCCTTCAGCCGGAAGTACGTGGACGAAGCGATCGGCAGCACGGCGCAGATCGGCTCGACTCCGTACGCGTCTCGGTGGTGATCGATGAACGTCACCATCACTTCGGTCGGCGGTCGAGCTCCGCCTGGGCGAAAAACGCCGACGCTTTCCGCAGAATCTCGTTGGCGCGCTTCAGCTCAAGGTTCTCCCGCTCGAGCTGCTTCAATCGGGCTCGCTCATCCGTCGTCAGGCCCGGTCGCCGGCCGGCGTCGCGTTCCGCCTGCCGGACCCATCGGCGGAGCGTTTCCGTCGTGCAGCCCAACTTGTCGGCCACCGATCGGATCGCGGCCCACTGCGACGCATGGTCTGGGGCATGGTCAAAGACCATCCGGACGGCGCGTTCACGTACTTCGGGGGAATGCTTACTGGGACGTCCCATGGGCTCCATCCTCTCTCGGAATGAGCCCTCCGAAAAACCCGGTACGATTCATTGGATTGGGTGATTGGGTGATTGGGTGATTGGGCCATTCACGGAGCCACGAGTCGTGCGGCCGGGCCCGCGCGACCGGGGCCAATCCGTTGACCGGGCCCCCGACGCCGCAGGCCACGCGGTCAACGCCAATCGGTCGATGCCTCAATCGCAAATCGCCGGCAATTCAATGCGCAATCGCCAATCGCTCAATCGTCAGTGAATCACCCAATTGGCAACTGGCAATCGCCAGTGAGCGGGCCGCGCCTCTTCGCTCCTGGCGCGGTACGTTATGCTTGCCCGGCCATTCGAGGGGAGGAACTCCGATGCTGCAGTATGTGCGAGTAGGACTGGTGGCGGGTGCAGCCGTGGTGGCCGCGGGGGCGGGATACCAGGGGCTGGCCCAGGGGGGCGCGAACATGCCGCCGGTGAACGAGGCGCCCAACCCGTTCCAGACCATCGAGAACCATTTCAAGCTGCCCGCGGGCCGTGCCTGGGGCTCCACGAGCGCGGTGGACATCGACAAGGACGGCCGGACCATCTGGGTGGCCGAGCGCTGCTCCGCCAATTCGTGCTGGGATGCCGAGAAGGGCGAGATGTCGCCCCTCGACCCGGTGCTGAAGTTCGACAACGCCGGGAAGCTGCTCCTGAGCTTCGGCAAGGGGATGATGGTGTTCCCGCACGGCATCCACGTGGATCGCGACGGCAACATCTGGGTCACCGACGGTCAGGACAACCTGCCGCGTCGCCGGCCGGGCCAGCCGGCCAACGCCCCGCTGCCGCCCGCGCCCGCGAAGATCGTCGGCCACCAGGTCCACAAGTTCAGCCCGGACGGCAAGCACCTGATGTCGCTCGGCAAGCCCGGTGGCAACCAGCCGGGCCAGCCCGCGGATCCCGGCTCGTTCTACCAGCCGAATGACGTCATCACCTATCCGAACGGCGACATCCTGGTGGCAGAGGGGCACGGCAACGCGGCGCCGTCCACGGCCCGCCTGGTTCGGTTCGACAAGAACGGCAAGTTCCTGCGCGAGTTCGGCAAGATGGGATCGGGGCCCGAGGGCGAGTTCATGCAGCCGCACGGCCTGGCCTTCGACTCGCGCGGACGCCTCTTCGTCGCCGACCGCTCGAACAACCGGATCCAGATCCTGGATGCGGAAACCTACAAGACGCTGGACACGTGGTACCAGTTCAGCCGCCTGAGCGGCATCTTCATCGACAGGAACGACATGGTCTACGGCGCCGACTCCGAGTCGGGCTCGGTGAACCCGCCCCACGGCGCGTGGATGCGGGGCATGCGCATCGGTTCGGCGAAGGACGGCAAGGTGCTCTACTTCATCCCCGACCCGACCAGCGTGGGTGAAAAATTCTCGATGGTAGACGGCAAGCCCGTCATGACCAAGGCCGACGGCTCACCCGGCGCCCGGGGCACACTGGCCGCCGAAGGCGTGGCCGTGGACGCCGACGGCAACATCTACGGCGCCGAAGTGGGGCCGCGGGGTGTGAAAAAGTACGTAAGGAAATAGTGGCTGTCCATTGATGATTGCTGATTGACGATTGAGCGATTCATTGGGTGATTGAGCGATCCGGGCATTGCGTCATTCAATTGCCTCATTGCGCCAATGCGCCAATGCGCCAATGCGCCAATGCGCCAATGCGCCAATGCGCCAATGACGCAATCCAAATGGTCCAATGCCCCAATCCCCAATCACCCACTGAATCACTCAATCGCCAATCGGCAATCGCCAATGGACGCACGGCGGACGGCTCAGCGAAGAATCAGGCACGTGGTCGTCGCGTGGGCGAGCAGCGTGCCGTCCGCCGACTCCAGTCGCCCTTCCGCCAGCGCCGTCGTCCGGCCGGCGTGAATCACGGTGCCGATCGCGCGCACCGGTCCCGTGGCCAGCGTGACGGCTCGCACGAAGTTCAGCTTCAATTCAAGCGTCGTGTAGCCCACCCGGGCTGGGAGCTTCGTGTGCACGGCGCAGCCCATGGCCGAGTCGAGGATGGTGGCGGCAAAGCCCCCGTGGACCACGCCGATCGGGTTGTAGTGAAACTCTGAGGGCGTCGCCTCGAAGACGACCCGGCCCTCCGAGGCCTCCACCATGCGGATGCCCATCATCCGCGCGATGGGCGGGTGTGGCAGGGCGCCCGCGATCACCTGCTGCATCCGCTCGAGGCCCGAGAGTGTCTCGATGGCCCGGGCCATGGCCAGCGGATCGTCCCAGGTGAAGGTTCGCGTTCGTTCGCTCATGCGGTCGGCTGGTTCACGTCGGTGCCTGGCGCCTCGCCCGCCAGGCCCTCCCAGCGGCGCACCACACCCGACATCCACCACAGGACGAGCCCCACGACGATGGCGGCCATCATCCAGCGCATCAGGCTGGCCAGCGCCGCCGCGTCCAGTGCGGGGAAGGGGAACTGGCTGAGCGCTCCCCAGCGCTCCGTCATCCAGTGCCACGCGGTGTGCGCGACGATGGCGGACAGGATGATGACGCCCATGCGTTCCTGGACCACCCGCGTAACGACGAAGCCGAGCGCCGGGATGAGCACCAGCAGGACGACCAGCTGGCCGAGCTCCACGCCCACGTTGAAGGCCAGCAGCGACGAGAGCAGGTGCGAGCCGGCGAACTGCAGCCGCTCGCGCAGCAGGAACGAGAACCCGAAGCCGTGCACCAGGCCGAAGGCGAAGGTCATCACCCACCGGCGCTCGATGTGCGCACCGATGATGTTCTCGAGGGCCATGTAGAGGATGGAGGCGGCAATCAGCGTCTCGACGAGCGGCGGGAACCACAGCGCGTCGGGTGCGACGTCGTAGGCCGACGCGATGAGCGTGACCGAATGCGCCAGCGTGAAGGCGGTGACGACGACCAGGAGCGGCCTGAAGCGCCGGAAGGGAACGACCAGGCAGAGGAGGAACAGCAGGTGGTCGGTGCCGTCCAGGATGTGCCAGAACCCTTCCTTGACGAACAGCCACGCGGCCTGGTGCCAGCGCGGATCCAGCTCGACCACCCCCACGTCGGCGTGTACGTCGAATACCCGCTCGGGCTTGTCCGGCGTGAGCAGGCGGAGCCCCACGTTCACCTGGAGGCCGAGGCGGGTGAAGCCCGGGTGAATGGCAAAGCGGGACCGGTCCGAGCCGATGGGGTACTCGAACAGCACGTCGAGCACGCCCTGTTCCCAGAAGATGTTGGTGTCGTCCGGCAGAGGCGGGCTGAGCACCGTGGCCAGGGCCGACTCGTAGCACGCGCACGGCGGCCACCGTGGGCTTCGGCAGGCGCTGGCCGTTCTCGTAGAGCTCGACGAAGTCGGCGATCCAGAGCGTTGCCGCGTCGCGCAGGGCCGGGTCGGCGCGGGCGATGTCCAGGTAGCCTCCGTCCTTGATGGGCACGCTGATGTCGCGCAGCGACTCCATCGGCGCCCGCACGAGGAAGCGCAGGACCTGGCCCTCGGGCTTCAGGAAGGCCAGCACCGTGACTTCGTTGGGCACCTCGTGGGCGGACGGCCCGGCCTGCAGGCCCAGGACGACGAGCGAGGCGAGGGTGGCAAGGAGACGTCGGACACGCATGGGAAACCGTGGCAGGTTACCTCAGAACCTCAGAACCTGAGAACCCGAGAACCCCAGAACCAGCGTTCACCTTGACAGCTATTCCCGTGTATACTCGGCCAGCTTCTGAGGGGAGGCGCAGATGGCGCGTGTGCTGCAATCACGAAAATTCGTTGGATGGACGCTGGCGGTCCTGCTGGTAGGGCTGGGCGTCGGGCAGGCGATGCTCGACCGCACCTCGGCCCAGGCCAAACAGGCTCCGCGGTTCGAGGTGGATCCGTTCTGGCCCAAGCCGATGCCCAACAACTGGGTGCTGGGCATGACGATCGGGATCGGCGTGGACGATCGGGATCACGTGTGGATCATCCACCGCGGGAACGACCCGGGGAACCTGGATCGCACCGAGCTGGCGTTCCCGGCGCCCAACGCGCCTCGCGTCGGCGAGTGCTGCGTGGCGGCGCCGCCGGTGCTCGAATTCGACGCCGAAGGCAACCTGGTCGGCAGCTGGGGTGGCGCGCAGCCTGGCGCCCCCTACTCCTGGCCCGAGTCCAACCACGGCATCGTCGTGGACCACAAGGGCTTCGTGTGGATTGGCGGCAATGGCGGCCCTGACGCGCACATCCTGAAGTTCACGCGGGACGGCAAGTTCGTGGCCCAGTACGGCAAGGCGGGCGCCCGCCGCGACCCGAATTCGCCGGCGGCGAAGCCCAACTTCGTGGCCAACAGCAACGACATGGACAACTTCGGCCGCGTGGCCAAGATCTTCATCGACCCGAAGGCCAACGAGGGCTACGTGGCCGACGGCTACCTGAACCACCGCGTGGCCGTCATCGACCTCGACTCTGGCAAGATCAAGCGCTACTGGGGCGCCTACGGCAAGCCGCCGACGGACGAGCCGCTGGGCCGCTACAACCCGTCCG
>CAZLBU010000011.1:8565-14385 GCA_964557815.1 uncultured Bifidobacteriaceae bacterium
TCGAACGACGGCATGGTGTACGTCTGTGACCGCCCGAACGACCGCGTCCAGATCTTCACGAAGGAAGGCAAGTTCGTGAGGGAGGTCTTCGTCGAGAAGAACACGCTCGCGGACGGCTCGGTGTGGGACATCGCCTTTTCGAAGGATCCGGAGCAGCGGTACCTCTACATGGCCGACGGCGTCAACGAGCACGTGCGCATCTTCGATCGCAAGTCGATGGAGGAGCTGACCCACTTCGGCTACGGGGGCCGCCAGCCGGGCATGTTCCTCGGCGTGCACAGCATCGCCACCGACTCGAAGGGCAACATCTACACGACGGAAACCTACACCGGCAAGCGTCTGCAGAAGTTCGTGATGAAGGGCATGGGGCCGGCCGTGAAGCCAACGAGCCCGGCGCCGCCGTGGCCGACGAAGTCGGGTAACTGACGGGCCACTGGGTGACTTATTGAACGGGCGCGACTCCCTCGAGGGGGCCGCGCCCGTTGTGTTTTGGCGCCCATTGGTGATTGCTGATTGATGATTGAGCGATCCATTGGGCGATTGGGCGATTGCGGCATTGCCACCATTCCGATTGCGCCAATGCTGGAATGTGCCATTGGGCCAATTGAATGGCCCAATGCCCCAATCGCCAATCACCCAATGGATCGCTCAATCATCAATCAGCAATCATCAATGGACAGCCGGCCCCTACTGCAGCCGGATAGCCCACCCCACCCCGAACTTCAGGCCGGGCACATTCCCGCCGCCCAGCCGGATGTCCGTGAAGAACCCGTTGTCGTGCGCGAAGCCGAACAGGTAGCTCGCCCCCGCGCTCACCTCCGTGCCCAGGTCGAAGCGGTCGTCCGACAACCGCGTCAGGACCACGGCCGGGCCGCCGCCGGTGACCAGTGTCCAGGTGCCCTGGCCGAGCGGGATCAGATAGACGAAGTCCACGTTGAAGGTGGCCAGGCGCAGGCCGTCGCCGAAGCCGCCATCGAGGCCTGGCCGTATCCGGAAACGTCCGCCGATGTCCGGTGACTGCCAGAAGACGCCCGCGTAGACCTGCTCGGGGTCGATGGAGGCGCCACCGGTGAACCCGATGGCGGACTGTGCCGCCGACGGGGAGGACACCCCCGTCACCAGAACTCCCGACAGAATCGCCATGCGTGCCGCGGAACGTCCACTCAGAAGGACCATGCCCACCTCTCGTGTACGCTGGTCATCAAGAAGCGTTCCAGCGTGACCACTCCGGAACAACGTCAGGCCTTCGATTATCCCTTCGTTCGCGCGTTCGCGGCCGGCCGGTTCGCGGCGGTGGCCGGTTACCAGATCATCGCCGTCGCCGTCGGATGGCAGCTCTACGAGCGCACCGGGCAGGCGCTGGCGCTCGGGCTCGTGGGCCTGTTCGAGGTGGCTCCGGTCTTCGTGCTGATGGTGGCAGCAGGGACCGTGGCGGACCGGTTCCCCCGGCGGACTGTCGGGATGACCGCGCACGGTGTCCTGGCGCTGGCGGCCGCGGGGCTGGCGGTCGTGGCCTGGACGGAAGCCCCGGTCGCCCTGGTCTACGCGCTCATCACCCTGGTCGGTGCCGGACGTGCGTTCGCCGCGCCGGCCGTGAACACGATCCTGCCGCAGCTGCTGCCGCCCGTCATCTTCGCGAACGCGAACGCCTGGGTCGCGTCCACTGCGCAGCTGGCGGCCATCATCGGCCCCGCCGCAGGCGGCGGTGTCATCGCGATCACCGGCGGGAGCACCGCGGCCTTCATCGTCGCGGCGGCGCTGGAGGCCACATTCGTCGTCCTGCTCCTGCGGGTCCCGAGGGCGCCGGCGGCGCGAACCGGTGCGTCCAGAGGCGGAGTGCTGGCCGGCCTGTCGTTCGTCTCGCGGAGCCCGGTGTTCCTGGCTGCCATCACCCTTGACCTCTTCGCGGTGCTGTTCGGCGGCGCGGTTGCGCTGCTGCCCATCTTCGCGAAGGACATCCTGCAGGTGGGGCCCGAGGGGTTGGGCCTGTTGCGCGCGGCGCCCGCCGCGGGCGCCCTGACGATGGCGCTCGTGACGACACAGCTGGCGCCCTGGGAGCGCCCGGGACGGACACTGCTCGTGGCCGTAGCCGGCTTCGGCCTGGCGATGGTGGGCTTCGGCCTTTCGCGGAGCCTGGCCCTCTCCCTTCTGTGCCTCTTCATCACCGGCGTCTGCGACAACATCAGCGTGGTGATCCGGCTGACGCTGGAGCAGATGATCACGCCGGACGCGCTGCGCGGCCGCGTGTCGGCCGTGAAGCACGTGTTCGTCAGCATGTCGAACGAGATTGGCGCATTCGAGAGCGGAGTCACCGCGGCCCTGTTCGGGCCGGTGGCGTCGGTGGTCGGTGGGGGGCTGGCCACCGTCGGCGTCGTCGGACTGGTGATGTGGGCGTGGCCGCCGCTGGCGCGGCTGGGCCCCCTTCACACGCTGAGGCCGATCGCGCACAATCTGGACTCGTGAGCCTGGCCCGCACGCTGCTCCTGAAGGCCTCCGACAGCGCCTGGCTGCGCGAGCACGGCACCCGGGCGCCGTTTGTGCGCCGGGCCGTCTCGCGCTTCATGCCCGGCGAGACGTTCGACGACATGCTGGGCGCCGCCCGCGCGATGGCCGGTGAGGGGGTTGCCGGTGTCTTCACGCGCCTCGGCGAGAACGTGACGGACGCGGCCGAGGCCGATGCCGTGGCGGCACACTACGTGGAGGTCGTGGCGCGCGTCCGCACGGCTGGCCTGGAGTGCGAGCCCTCCATCAAGCTTACGCAGCTGGGGCTGGACATCGACCCCCAGTTCGCCTTCGACCACGCGCGGCGGCTCGCCCAGGCAGCCCGGGAGGCTGGCAGCTTCCTCTGGGTGGATATGGAGCAGTCGCCCTACGTAGACCGCACGCTCGAGGTCGTGCGGCGGCTGCGCGAGGAAGTGCCTGGCGTCGGCGTCTGCCTGCAGGCCTACCTCCTCCGGACGCCGGAGGACCTGAACGACATGATCGAGCGAGGTGTCGGCGTCCGCCTGGTGAAGGGGGCTTACAAGGAGCCCCCGACGGTCGCCTTTCCGCTCAAGGCGGACGTGGACGAGCAGTACTTCCGGTTAGCGCAGAGAATGCTGGCGGCGACGCGCGCGCAGGGCAGCCGTGCCGTGTTTGGCACGCACGACATCCGCCTGATTGCGCGCGTCCGCGAGCACGCGTTGGCTACGGACGTGCCGCCTGACCGGTATGAGTTCCACATGCTCTATGGCATCCAGCGGGAGGAGCAGCTCCGCCTGGCCCGCGACGGCGCCCGCGTCCGTGTGCTGATCGCATACGGCCCCTACTGGTTCCCGTGGTACATGCGCCGCCTGGCCGAGCGCCCCGCGAACGTGTGGTTCGTGGCGAGGAACCTGTTGGTGAGGTCCTGGGGGCTTGGGGTCTTGGGGTCTTGAGGTCTTGGGGCTTGGGGCTTGGGGCTTGGGGCGAAGAACCCGAGAACCTCAGAACCTCTTGATCTTCTCTATCTTCCCATCCCGCTCGTCGTGAATCCGCTGGACGTCGCGGCGGTGCTCGGCTTCGAGCTTGGCACGCGCCTCGGGGTCCCAGGTCTGCGCCAGGGACGCCTTGAACATGATGTCCTCCTGCGCCAGCTTCGCGGCCGCGGCCTGCCGCACCTCGGCGATGCGGGCTTTCTGCTCCTCGGTCAGTGCCTGCTCGGAGACGCCGGCTTCGGCGTCCTTCTGGCGGAGCCGCGCCATTGCGATCTCGAGCGCGCTCTTCGGGGCGTCGTCACTCATGGAGCGATCATATGGCAGGTGGAGAGGGAAGGGCGGATGGCTATGATTGAGCCATGAGCTCCGTGCCCGTGATCGACGATGGCGACGTGTATCAGCTGATTGGCGAGGACGGCTTCCGTCGCCTCGTCGCGGCGTTCTACCGCCAGGTGCCGGGCGACGACATCCTCGCGCCGATGTATCCGCAGGACGACCTCGCTGGCGCGGAGGAACGCCTGCGCGACTTCCTCATCGGGCGCTTCGGGGGGCCGCCCACCTACATGGAGAAGCGGGGGCACCCGCGCCTTCGCATGCGCCACGCGCCCTTCCGCCTGGACGAGCCGGCGCGCAACCGCTGGGTGCAGCTCATGGACCGCGCGCTCGACGAGACGCACCTGCCGGCCGAGGCCGAAGCCGTGCTGCGGCCGTTCTTCCACCAGGTGGCGACGTTCCTGAGAAACGCCTAGCACGAACGTTCGCGCGGCGTCTGATACTCTGGACCGATGAGGGACGTTCGCGTGCGGCTGGTGTCGGAGTCGGGGCTCGAGACCGAGGTTCGGGTGGGGGACCACCTCACCCGGTGCGACGAGCCGGCCGACAAGGGCGGGACCGATATGGGCCCGACGCCGCAGGAGACGCTGCTCGCCGCGCTCGGTGCGTGTGAAGCGATTACCCTTCGGATGTACGCCTCGCGCAAGGGGTGGGCGCTCCGCGATGCGAAGGTCCACCTGACGGCCGCGTTCGTCGATGGCGTCTACGTGATCAAGCGCCAGCTCACGCTCGAAGGCGATCTGGACGAGGAGCAGCGGACGCGCCTGCACGAGATCGCGAACCGCTGTCCCGTGCAGAGGGCTATCACCGGCGAAGTCCGAATCGAGGACGTCTAGCCCGCACGGCGCGCCGTCGTACGTCGCATCGACGATGAAGCGCCCCGCACAGTTGACCTCGCGGCCACGACCGCAGTTAGCTTACTGCCGTGACGGTTCACCCGCGGACGCTCGGGATGGTCTGCACTCTGGCCCTGCTCGTCCCGTCCTCGGGCTGGGCCCAGGCATCGCCGCCTGCCGGGCAGCCGCCACGTCCACAGGCGCCGCAGCCGGCCCCCGAGCCCGCCGAGGCGGAGCGTGAGGAGGGTGCGGAAGAGGGCGAGGAGCAGGAACCACTCGAGGTCGAGGAGACGGTGATCGTCACCGCCACCAGGTCGGACCGGCGGCTCCAGGACGAGCCGCTTCGCGTGGAGGTCATCGGCCGCGAGGAGATCGAAGAGAAGGCGCTGATGACGCCCGGCAGCGTGGCGATGCTGCTCGGCGAGACGACGGGCCTGCGCGTGCAGACCACCGCCCCTTCCATCGGTGCGGCCAACGTGCGCATCCAGGGGCTTCGCGGTCGGTACTCGCAACTGCTGGCCGACGGTTTGCCGCTCTACGGCGCCGCCGGCGACTCGTTCAGCCTGCTCCAGGTGCCGCCGCTCGACCTCGGCCAGGTGGAAATCATCAAGGGCGCAGCCTCCGCGTTGTACGGATCGTCAGCCCTCGGCGGCGTCATCAACCTGGTGTCACGCCGGCCCGACGAAACCTCAACGCAGGCGCTCTTCAACGCGACGTCCCAGACCGGGCGCGACGCCACGGTCTTTGCCGGGGCGGCACCGCGCGCCGGCTGGTCGTGGACGCTGCTCGGCGGCTACCACGGCCAGGCGCGACAGGACCTGGACGACGACCGCTGGGCGGACCTGCCGGCCTACGACCGCGGCGTGGTGCGCCCGCGCGTCTTCTTCGACAACGGGCGCGGCCGATCGCTCTTTCTCACCGGTGGGTTCATCGCCGAGGACCGCGATGGCGGCACCATGCCCGGAGGGTTCGCTCCAGACGGCACTCCCTTCCGCGAGGCGCTCGACACGCGCCGTGGCGATGCCGGGGCGGCCTGGCGTGCCCTTCTCGGCGAGCGGCTGCTCAGCGTCCGCGGGTCCTTCTCACAGCTCAACCAGACCCGTCGCTTCGGCGCCATGACGGAACGGACGTCCCGCGACACGTGGTTCGGCGAGACGTCGCTCACCGGGTCGCGCGGTGCGCACACCTGGGTCGTG
>CAZLBU010000011.1:14395-22108 GCA_964557815.1 uncultured Bifidobacteriaceae bacterium
CCAGGCTTCTCCTATCGATTCACCGCACCCGGCGTGTTCGCCCAGGACGAGGTGGTCCTGGGAGACCGGGCGACGGTGGCGGCAGGCGTGCGCGTGGACGCGCACTCCGAGTACGGCGCGCTGGTCAGCCCGCGCGTATCGCTGCTGGCTCGCCCCGCGAACCGCTGGACCCTGCGCGTATCGGCCGGGGGCGGCGCCCACGCGCCGACGCCCTTCACGGAGGAGACGGACGAGACAGGCCTCGCGCGCCTCGAACCGATCCGGGGCCTCGACGCGGAGCGGGCGATGTCCGGCTCCGCGGACGTGTCGTGGTCCGCTGGTGCACTGGAGGTGACCGGGACGCTCTTCGCGTCTCGCGTCCTCAATCCCGTGCAACTCATCGACGTCTCCGACGTGCGCGTGGCGCTCAGCAACGCCGACGGCTCGACCGACACGTGGGGCACCGAGCTGTCGGCGCGCTATCGCCGGGGCCACTGGTTGGGGATGGCTGGCCATGCCTTCACCTCCGATACGTGCCGCTGACGCCACGCCACGTGGCGTCGTTCAACGCGATGTGGGAAGACGAGGACGTGGGCCGCGCCGGCTTCGAGCTGTACGTCACCGGCCGGCAGCCGTTGGAGGACAACCCCTACCGCACCCGGAGCCGGACCTACGTGCTCTTCGGCTTCCTGTTCGAGCGCGCTCTCGGCCCGCTGCGCGCCTTCGTCAACCTGGAGAACGTGGGCAACGTGCGGCAGACGCGGACCGATCCGCTGGTGCGCCCTGCGCGCCTGCCAGACGGCCGCTGGACGGTGGACGCCTGGGCGCCGCTGGAGGGCTTCGTCGCCAACGCGGGGGTACGGGTGAGACTGGGACGCTGATGACACGGACGCCGATGTCGAGATGATGCAGAACACGCACGGGCCGCAGATGACGCAGATTCTCCGGGCAGGGCCCACAGGCCGGCATCCTGAGGCCTGGTGCGGTGCCCGGGAGTTGAGCCTGACGGCAGTGGCGGTTGGGCCCGGCCGCCGGCGCCCGCCGGCCAGGGGGCCGCGACGCGCGTCGGCCCCCTTCCGTCACTTCCCCGGGACAGCCGTGATCGCCCGATCACCCTCATCTGCGCCATCTGCGTCCCATCTGCGGCTTCCGTGTCATCTGCGCCATCTGCGTCATCTGTGTCCCATCTGCGGCTTCTCTGCGTCCATCTGTTTACATCCCCGTGCGTCTTCGTTATGGTTAGCGCCGTCGCTCTGTGCAGTTCATCCGTCTCCGGAGGCATGGATGCAGGTCATTCCGGTCACGGCTGTCCACCGCGGGTTCGGCACCACGACGCGTCGTGATGCCTGGTGGGCGGCGCCTCTCGCGGTCTTCGTCGGCTTGTCGGCGTTCGTCGTGTACGCGACCTGGGCGGCTTTCCAGGGCGAGCACTACACGTACGGCCCGTATCTGTCGCCGTTCTACTCGCCCGAGATCTTCGGCGATTCCCCGCACGCGTGGTTCGGCCCGAAGCCGGCGGCGTGGCCGGGCTGGTTGCCGTTCTCGCCGGCGCTGCTCATCCTGCCGTTTCCGGGCCTGTTCCGCTTCACCTGCTACTACTACCGCGGCGCCTACTACAAGGCGTTCTGGGCCGACCCGCTGTCCTGCGCCGTCGGCGAGCCCCGCAAGAGCTACTGGGGCGAGCACTCGTTCCCCCTGATCCTCCAGAACGTCCACCGCTTCTTCATGTGGGTGGCCATCGTCTTCATCGCATTCCTCAGCTACGACGTCTGGCTGGCGCTGTGGTTCACGGATCCAGCGACTGGTGCCCGCGAGTTCGGCATCGGCCTGGGGACGCTCCTCCTGGCGCTGAACGTCGTGCTGCTCGCCAGCTACACCTGGGGGTGCCACGTCCTGCGGCACGTCGTGGGCGGGCGGATGGACGAAGTGTCCAAGTCGCCGGTGTGCGACATGGCCTACGCCTGCGTCTCCGGGCTGAACGGGCGGCACCAGCTGTTCGCCTGGCTCAGCCTCTTCAGCGTCATGTCCTCCGACCTCTACGTCCGCCTCTGCTCCATGGGGGTGCTCACCGATCCGAGGATCCTGTAGATGCCCGCCGCGCACTCGTATGCCTACGACGTGCTCATCGTCGGAGCCGGGGGAGCCGGCCTGCGTGCCGCCATCGAGGCGGCGCAATCCGGCGTCACGGTGGGCCTCATCTGCAAGTCGCTGCTCGGCAAGGCGCACACGGTGATGGCCGAGGGCGGCATGGCGGCCGCGCTGGCCAACGTGGACGATCGGGACAACTGGAAGGTGCACTTCGCCGACACGATGCGCGGCGGGCAGTACGTGAACAACTGGCGCATGGCCGAGATTCACGCGAAGGAGGCGCCCGACCGCGTGCGCGAGCTCGAGGCGTACGGTGCCGTGTTCGATCGCACCGCGGATGGCCGCATCCTGCAGCGCAATTTCGGCGGGCACCGCTACCCGCGGCTGGCTCACGTCGGCGATCGCACGGGCCTGGAGCTGATTCGCACGCTCCAGGATCACGCCATCCACCTGGGCATCACCGTCCACATGGAGCACACCGTCATCGAGCTCCTCCTGGACGATGGGCGGGCGGCGGGGGTGCTGGCGTACGACCGCGAGCGCGGGCGGTTTCACACGTTTGCGGCGAAGGCCGTGGTGCTGGCCACGGGCGGGATCGGCCGCGCATTCAAGATCACGAGCAACTCGTGGGAGGGCACCGGCGACGGCCATGCGCTGGCCTATCGCGCCGGCGCCGAGCTCATCGACATGGAGTTCGTGCAGTTCCACCCGACCGGCATGGTGTGGCCCCCGAGCGTGCGGGGCATCCTCGTGACCGAGGGCGTGCGCGGGGAAGGCGGCGTGCTGCGCGACAGCGAGGGCCGCCGGTTCATGTTCGACGACATCCCCGACAACTACAAGCCGCAGACCGCGTCGGATCCCGAGGAGGGGTGGCGCTACACGCAGGGCGACAAGAACGCGCGGCGTCCGCCCGAGCTCCTGACGCGCGACCACGTGGCGCGCTGCATCAACCGCGAGGTGAAGGCGGGGCGCGGCAGCCCGCATGGCGGCGTGTTCCTCGACATCGCGTGGATCAAGGAGAAGCTCCCCGACGCCGAGGCGCACATCAAGCGCAAGCTCCCGAGCATGTACCACCAGTTCAAGGAGCTGGCGGACCTCGACATCACGAAGGAGCCGATGGAGGTGGGGCCCACCACGCACTACATCATGGGGGGCATCCGCGTGGACGGCGACAGCCAGGAGTCGTCCATTCCCGGGTTGTTCGCGGCGGGGGAGTGCGCCGCCGGCATCAACGGGGCGAACCGGCTGGGCGGCAACTCGCTGTCGGACCTCATCGTCTTCGGGAAGCGGGCGGGCGAGTACGCCGCGGCCAGCGCGCGCCAGCGCGGGCCCGTGCGGTTGGACGAGGGCGCGATCGATCGGGCGATGAAGGCCTCGCTCGAGCCCTTCGATCGCGGCGGCGGCGGGGAGAACCCCTACAAGGTGCAGCACGACCTGCAGGACACCATGCAGGCGCTGGTTGGCATCGTCCGGACCGAGGGGGAGATGCAGGAGGCGCTGGACAGGCTCGCGGCCTTCCGCGAGCGCGCGGCGCGCGCCGGCGTGGAGGGGCACCGCGAGTACCACGCGGGCTGGCACACCTGCCTGGACCTGCGGAACCTGCTCGACGTCTCCGAAGCCATCACGCGCTCGGCCATCGAGCGGAAGGAGAGCCGCGGCGGCCACTTCCGCGAGGACTACCCCGACAAGGCAGCCGAGTTCGGGGCGGTCAACATCGCCACCCGCCGCCTGGCGGACGGGACCATGCAGGTGACGCGGGTGCCCATCCCGGAGATGCCCGCGGAGCTCAAGCAGGTGATCGAGGAGCAGAAGCTGTGAAGTACTGGGGTTCTGGGGTTCTGAGGTTCGCCCTTTGAATGTCGTGTTCGCCGTGTGGCTGCCTTCGTGCTCTTCGTGCCCTTCGTGTTCCCGTAGACAGGGACTCTGACAATGTCGCAGGCGACGTTTCGAATCTGGCGCAGCAGGCCCGGTGAGACTGGCGGGTTTGCCGACTATCGCACCGAGGTCTCGGAGGGCATGGTGGTGCTCGACGCCGTGCACCAGATCCAGGCCGAGCAGGCGCCGGACCTGGCGTGCCGCTGGAACTGCAAGGCGGGCAAGTGCGGGTCGTGCTCGGCGGAGATCAACGGCCGCCCACGCCTGATGTGCATGAGCCGCCTGAACACGCTGGACCTCACCCAGCCGGTGACCGTGGAGCCCATGCGCACGTTCCCGCTCATCAAGGACCTGGTGACCGACGTGTCGTGGAATTTCCGGGTGAAGAAGGGCATCCAGCGCTTCCAGCCCCGCAGGCCCGACGCGCCGGACGGCACGTGGCGGATGGCGCAGCGCGACGCCGATCGCGTCCAGGAGTTCCGCAAGTGCATCGAGTGCTTCCTGTGCCAGGACGTGTGCCACGTCCTCCGTGACCACGACAAGCACGACGAGTTCATCGGTCCCCGGTTCTTCACCTACTCCGCCGCGCTCGAGATGCACCCGCTGGACGTGGCCGAGCGCCTGGGCGACCTGAAGGACACGCAGGGCATCGGCTACTGCAACATCACGAAGTGCTGCACGAAGGTGTGCCCCGAGCACATCCACATCACCGACAACGCGATCATCCCGCTCAAGGAGCGTGTGGTCGATCGGTTCTACGATCCGGTGACGCGCCTGCTGCGCATGTTCCGGTAGGAGGGGGCGATGATGTATCCGCTGAAGCCGCTGTCGAACGACGCCATCCCCGCCGCGCTGGCCAAGGCCGAGCGCTACCGGCTGCTGAACGAGCCGGAGCAGGCCGAGAGCATCTGCGAGGACATCCTGGCGGCCGACCCCGCCAATCGCGAGGCCGTCGTCATCCTGCTGCTGGCGCTGACCGACCGGTTCCCTCACAGCGACGGGCACCTGGTGTCGCGGGCGCAGGAACTGGCCGCCCACCTGCTGACCCCCTACGAGCGGGCCTACTTCGGCGGGCTGGTGGCCGAGCGCCGCGGCCGGGCCCTGCTGGAACGTGGCGGCCCGGGCCGGGCCTTCTCGGCCGGCGACTGGCTCCGCGAGGCCATGGAGCTCTACGAGCTGGCCGAGAGCCATCGGCCCCACGGCAACGACGAGGCGCGGCTGCGGTGGAACGCCTGCGCGCGCCTGTTGAACGCGCACCCCGAGCTGGCCGCCATGGAGCACGAACGTGCAGTTCCGCTGATGCTGGAGTAGGTGCGGCAGGCGGCGGTGCCGGGAACCCGCAAGGCCGGGGGTGCCACCGGGCATGACAAAGGATTACAATCGCCGGAAAGCCGTCTATCGTATCCTCAAGAGACAACGACAGAGGGGAAGCACCGGGTGGGGCGTCTCCAGTGAGCCGCAGCGCCTCACCCGGCTTTTTCGCAACCCCCCGACGGCACTCGCAAAAGGGAGAAGAACGTCCATGTTCGAGAACGAAATCGGGAAGAGCCTGGATCGTCGCAGCTTCCTCCGTGGATCCGCCCTCTTTGCGGGCGCCCTCGGCCTGTCGGTCGTGCCGGCCCTGGCCCAGCAGCCCCAGCAGCCGGAGAAGAAGGAAGAGCCGAAGGATCCGTTCGCCGAAGGCGAAAAGGACGGCGAGAAGAAGCTCATCGACAAGGACGGCCGCGAGTACCGCATCTGCCCGCAGTGCGGCTACAACATGTACAAGCAGGGTCGCATGTGGGTGTGCGACAACTGCGGCTACTCCTACGTGGAGTAGCCCCGCCTTTCGGTCACCCGCTTTGGACGTGAGCTTCGGCGCGGCAGGCCCGTCGGACTCGTCGAAGCCGGCTGAACCTCGAGACGCCCGGTTCCCACGTGGGGGCCGGGCGTTTTCGTTGTACACCGGTGCGGGAGGCACTGACCGATGACATTGAAGGGCCAGACCATCCTGATCACCGGCGCCAGCCGGGGCATCGGCAAGGCCATCGCCCTCCGTGCCGCCGCCGACGGTGCCCGGGTCGCCGACGGCATCGCCGTGAACGCGCTCTGGCCGCGGACCGCCATCGACACGGCGGCCATCGGCTTCATCATGGACGACGACGCGCGCCGCCGATCGCGGCTGCCCGCCATCATGGCCGACGCCGCCCACTTGGTGTTCAGCCAGCCCGCGCGGGTGATGACGGGCCGGTTCCTGATCGACGAGGACGTGTTGAGGAAGAGCGGGGTGACGGACTTCGCGAAGTACCGCCACCCCGGCGTGAGGGAAGACGAGCTGATTCCGGACTTCTTCGTGTAGGGTGACCGCGGCTCCCGTCGCGACTCGTCGCCGACGCGATCAGAACACCCCGACCGACGTCCAGCGGCCGTACTCGATGAAGAACGGCCGGTAGTCCTGCGTTTCTCGCCCGAAGGTGCAGTGGCCGCCGAGCGTATCGATGAAGTAGGCGCTCGGCGACCCTTCGGGCGCGTCGCTGCCCCACTGGAAGGCAATCTCGTCGCCGGCGATGATGGCGTTGGCGCGCGTCGGCTTGGCGTTGTAGCCGATGCGCAGGTCGAACCGGGCACGCAGCTGCGCCACCATGTAGTCGATGTACCGGTTGCGCTGCGTCTTCTGCAGCTCGAGGACCGGGTTGTTCGGGTCGGTCGTGAACGGATAGCCCGGACGCGCCTGGCACGAGTCGTTCGAGACGCCGGGCACGCCGCTCAGGTAGCCCAGGTTCCTCGCCTCGGCGCCAATCTGGAGCACGAGGTCCCGGATCTGGAACCAGGGCAGCTTGCCTGACGCCGCGTTCGGCGTGCGGATGGTTGGAGCGTTGTTCGGAGCGCTGACGACGATTTCGTTGGAGTAGGGGCTGCTGCCACAGGCATTCTGCGCCAGCACCTGGACGTAGTAGGTACCGGTCGGCACGCCGGCGACGTTCAGGTAGCCCCCAGCGATGGCCTCTGCAGGCCGTGCGGTGGCGAGGGCCGCGATGATGGGGCCGCCCGACTGATAGCGAGCGTGCACGACGTAGCTGCTCGGCCGCCCGCCGTTGCCGTCGTTCCAGCCCATGTAGACGGTGGTACCCCGCGTGATGGCGGTGAAGTCCGTCGGCGCGCCGGGCGCCTGGCATCCAGCGGTGACCGGCACGGCGATCTCATTGGACGGGGGACCGACGACACCGTTGTTCACGCCGCGCAGCCGCACGTAGTAGGTGCCCGGTGCGACGCCGGCCGTCGCGAAGTCCGTCAACATGTAGAACATCTTCCGAGACTCGGGCGTGTCGCCGCGGGAGGAGCTGTCCCACGTGAAGAAGGTCGTCCCCGGCGAGTCGCCGGCTTCGAGCCGGTAGAAGCTGGACGCGGAGTCGAAGGTCGGGGTCATTCCGCTACTGCTGATCCAGTTCAGCCACACGCTCCCGCCACTCACCTGATAGGTCAGGTTGCCCGGGGCGCCTGGAGGCGTCCCCTGGGCGGTCACCACCACGCCGACAACCGCCACGAGGGCCACGGCACACGACACCACGACACGACGAACGCTCATCTTCAACAGACCTTTCCGGGGGACGTGAAACGAGGGCACGGGCCGCTCCATTGTAGAGGAACGTGGCGGCCCCGCAATATTCCGTCAGAATATTGGTGCATGCGTCCCGCGCCGCTGACCGCCGCCAACCTGCACGACCCCATTCTTCCGCTCGTGCGGCCCGTCCCGGTCACGCTGGTCGCGACGCAGACCATCGCCGAGGCGCT
>CAZLBU010000012.1:0-5460 GCA_964557815.1 uncultured Bifidobacteriaceae bacterium
GACGCTGCGCCTCTTCGGCAACATCTTCGTCGAGCACCTGGTCGTGCTCATCATCGCCAGCATCGTGCCCTTCCTGATGCCGCTGCCCATCCAGTTCCTCGGGCTCGTCGTGGGCACGCTCCAGGCGTTCATCTTCCTGACGCTGGGCGCCATCTACCTGAGCGCCGCCGTCGCGGTGGACGAACACCACTAAGAAGGCAAAAAGGCAAAAGGCGAAAGGCTGTGCCTTTTGCCTTACTGAGTGATTCTCACCACCACGACCGTCTGGTCGTCGGTCTGCTCCGCATCTCCCCTGAACGCCCGCATGGCGTCGAAGATGGCGCGGACGATGTCGGTGGCGGGCTGGGCGTGGGTGCGTTCGACTACCTCGATGACCCGGCCGGCCCCGAACTCCGCTCCGTCCTCGTTGAAGGCCTCGAAAATCCCGTCCGAGCAGAACACGAACACGTCGCCCATCTCGAGGTCGAGCGTGATCTCGTCGTAGGTCGAGCCGGCGAACGACCCGAGCGGCACGCCTGGCATGGGCACCTGCTTCGCATGGCCGCCGTGGTAGCGAACGGGAAAGGGCAGGCCCGAGTTGGCGAAGGTCACCTGTCGCCGCCGCAGGTCGAACATGGCGTAGCAGAGCGTGCAGTAGTACTCCTCCAGCTGCCGCTCGTTGAGGATGCGGTTCATGGCGTTCAGCACGACCGCCGGCGTGCTGCGCCTGGTCTCGAGGCGCCGACGGAACGTGCGCCCGCGCACCAGCTCGCCCACGAACGCGCTGTAGAGCGCCGCGGGCACGCCCTTCCCCGAGACGTCGCCCACCGACACGACGAGCGTGTGCGGCTCGGGCGCCAGGAAGTCGTAGACGTCGCCGCCGAGCTCGCGCGCCGCGTCGAAGTGCCAGGCCACGTCCACGCCCCGCAGCCGCTTCGGCAGCTCCTGCGGGAGGAGCGCCATCTGCACGCGCTGGGCGAAGCGCAGCTCCTTCTCGATCCGCTCCTCGTTCTCGCGGATCGACTCGTAGAGCCGCGCGTTCTCGATGGCCACCGCTGCCTGCGAGGCCAGGAGCGTGAGCAGCTCCACGTGCTTCTTGCTGAAGGCCGCCAGGTCCGGGCTCTCGAGATCGAACACGCCGATGCAGCGGTCCTTCAGGAGCAGCGGGATCGCCATCTCGGACCGGACGCCCTCCACGGCGGCGATGTAGCGCGGGTCCTTCGTCACGTCGTCCACGAGCACGGGCTCGCGCTTCAGCGCGGCGTACCCGACCAGCCCCTCGCCCAGCTTCACGGGTTCCAGCGCGCGCGGGTTGTCGCCGTACTGGATCGCGATCTTCATCTCCAGCATCCCGGACGGTTCGTCCAGGAGCGCGATGCCGAAGATGCGGTAGTTGATGATGCGCTTCACGAGGTGGGCGAGCCGCGTGAGCAGCTCGTCCAGGTCGAGGATGGCGCTCATCTCGCGCCCGATCTCGGCCAGCGTCTCGAGCGTATCGGCGTACTCGCGCTCCGACTCGAACAGCCGCGCGTTGACGATGGCCTGGGCCACGTGAACGGCGAACTGCCGCAGGATGACCTCGTCCCGTCCGGTGAACGCCGCCGGCTTGTCGCTCAGCAGGTTGAGCGCCCCGATCACCTGGCCCTTGTGGCGCATCGGCACGGCGAGCTGTGATTTCACGCCGGGCACGACCGCGTGGTACCTCGGGTCGGCGTCCACGTCGTCGAGGAGGATGGGCTGGTTCTCGGCCACCGCGGCCCCGACGGTCCCGTCCCCGACCTTGAGACGGAAATTCCGGACGACCTCCTCCGGATAGCCGACGGCGTAGGCGATGTGCAGGTCGTTGCGGCGCTCGTCCAGCAGATACACGGAGAACACCGTGAACGAGGTGAGGCGCGAGATCAGGAGCGGGATCTTCTCGAGCAGCTCGTTCAGATCGAGCACCGAGGTGACCTCGCGGCCAAGCTCGGTGAGGACGGCCAGTTCGGCCGCGTTGCGGATGGCAGGCTGGTCCGCCGGGGCGTCGTCAGGCCCCGCGTGCGCGACCCTGCCGATCGGGTCGGTCATGGGGTTCACGAGCAGTATACTGAGGGAGATACGGATGCAGAAAGACCCCGCCCTGACGCTGCCCTTCGACTACGCCGCCATCGAGCGCATTCTTCCCCACCGCTACCCGTTCCTGCTGGTGGATCGCATCACCGAGTTCGAGCCGGACAAGCGCATCGTCGGCATCAAGAACGTGTCGCTCAACGAGCGGTACCTGTCCCCGTCGTCGCCCGGCGGCCGTGCGGCGCTGCCGCCGACCATCCTCACCGAAATCGTCGCGCAGGTCGGGGCCATCCTCATTCTGGCGAAGCCCGAATACCGCGACCTCCTGATCTTCTTCCGCGGCATCGAGCGTGTCCGCTATCGGGGCCCGGTGCACGCCGGCGACGTGCTGGTGGTCGAGGCACGCGTCAAACGCCTTCGCAACCGGATGGGCGTCCTCGAAGGCCGTGCGAAAGTCGGCGACCGGATCGTCGCCAACGGCACCATGACCTTCGCGCTCGGCACCAGGGAGAGCGAGCAGGGCGATCAGCTGGCCGGCTGAACCAGGAACCTCAGAACCTCAGAACCCCAGAACCCCAGAACCCCAGAACCCCAGAACCTGAGAACCCCAGAACCCTACGATCCGCCCTTATAGAGCACCCTGCCCAACCGCTTGTGCCAGGCGGTGAACTCGCCGTCGCCGGCGTCCTCCCGCACAGCCCGCCTCACCTGGTTGATCTTCGCGTCCAGCTCATCGACCATCGCCAGGATGAACGCCTCGATCGTCTTCGGCTCGACGGGGGATCCGTGCTCGCGTGAGCCGTGGTGGGAGAGCACGAGGTGTTCGAGCTGCGAGCGCAGTTCCATGGGGAACTCCGAGATCCCGGCGGCTGTCTCGCGCACGAGGATGAGCCCGAGCGCGATGTGCCCGATCAGGTTGCCCTCGCGCGTGTAGCTGGCCGTGCCCGCCTCGTAGGCCAGCTCCTGCAGCTTGCCGATATCGTGCAGGATGACGCCAGCCAGCACCAGGTCGGCGTCCGCGCCGTACGCGCGTGACACGCCGTCTGCTACCTCCGCCATCTTGACGAGGTGCTCGAGGAACCCGCCGCGATAGGCGTGGTGGATGGCCTGGGCCGCCGGCCACTCGCGCAGCTGGGCCTCGTGATCGACGAGGATGCGCCTCACGAGCACCCGCAGGTGCCCCTCCCGCATCGCGGCGACGCGTGCGTCGAGCTCGGCCCACATGTCGGCGATGGGCCGCGGCGCGCTCAGGACGCACTCGTCTTCTCGGAATCCTTCCCGGCGGTCCTGCTCGGAATATACGCGCCGAATCGCGGACGCGACGAGCTGCAGCTGGCCGTTGAACACGCTGGCCTTGCCCTCCACGCGAACGAACTCGCCGGCGTCGAACTCGCCCGCGAACCTGGCGACATCGTCGAAGATCTTCGCGGTGATCTGTGCCGAGACGTCCTGCAACGTCAGGACGAGGAAGTCCGCGCCGCTCCGGCTCGTGCGCATCTCCTTCGACGTGCAGAGGAAGAAGCCCCAGCCGGCGGAGTCAGGTGTGAGTTCGACGAGGCGGGGCAGGCGAGGCACTCATCGATTGTACTCCCCGTACCACGGCGATACCCGCCAGTACCAGCGCGGCGGCCGCCACGATGCGGATGGAGAGTGCCTCGCCGAGCAGCAGCGATCCGAGCACGACCGCAATCAATGGATTCACGTACGCGTAGAGCGACACCGTGGAGATCGGGAGATGGGCGATGGCATAGACGTAGGCGGTGTAGGCGAGCGTCGAGCCCGCGAGCGTGAGGTAGACCATCGCGGCGAGGCTGCGGGCCGAGAAGTGAAGCGCGCTCCACTCGCCCGCCGCGGTTGCCAGCCCGAGCAGCATCACGCCGCTGAACAGCATCTGCACCGCCGACGCGGTCAGCGCATCGCCCGCCGCGGCATGCCGCCTGGTGTACGACGTGCCGATCGCCCACCCCAGGCACGCCACCTGCAGGGCCATGACGCCCCAGAGAACGGCCCGGCCCTCGCTGCCTCCCGCTAGGATCTCGGGGAACACCAGCACGACGATGCCCGAGAATCCCACCGCGAGGCCGGCCAGCGTCGCCCATCGGAGCCGCTCGCCACCGGGCAGGAGCGCCTCGACGCCCACCGACCAGAATGGTACCGACGCGATGACCACCGCGGTGAGACCGCTGGCCACGTGCTGCTCGGCCCACACGACGAAGCCGTTGCCGACGACGTTCATCAGGAAGCCGAGCAGCGCCAGGCTTCCCCACGTCCGCGGCGGCGGCAGGGCCCGGCCCATCGCCAGCGCGACGAGCGACAGCACCAGCCCGGCGGCGATCCACCGGAGTCCCGCGACCAGGAACACGGGGACGGTCTCGAGGGCCACGCGGATCGCGAGATAGGTGGTCCCCCAGACGATGCAGATGGTGGCCCACGCCAGCCAGGCCAGCTTCTGCTCACGGGTCATGGGCACGAAGGATCCGGGCCTTCCGGGTGATCACGGCGCGTGGTGGCGGTCGGCGTCGGCGGCCACGGGCGCGTTCTCCGCTGCGAAGCGGACGCAATTACCGCCCTCTTCCTTGGCGCGATACTGCGCGAGATCGGCCCGGGCAATGAGCGCCTGCACGTTCACCTCGCCCGGCAGCGCCTGGGCCAGGCCGAAGCTGGCGGTGATGCGGAGGTCCTCGCCCGCCCACGGCACGGGCCGGTCGGCCACTTCGCGCCGGAGCGTCTCGGCCACGCGGCGCGCGCCGGGGAGCGGCGTCTCGGGAAGCAGGACGAGGAACTGCTCGCCCGAGTAGCGGCACTTGAGGTCCGAGCCGCGCAGGACTTCCCGCATCCGCTTGCCAATCACCGCGAGCACCGCGTCGCCGCACAGGTGGCCGTGGCGATCGTTGACGTCCTTCAGGCCGTCGATGTCGAAGACGATCAGCGACACGGGGGCCTGGCTGCGACGCGCGCGGCGCAGCTCCGCGTCGATCACCTCCATGGCGTGCCCGCGGGTGAAGCAGCCCGTGAGCGCGTCGCGCACGCTGTTCTCGCGGACTTCGCGACCGAGCTGCGCGTGCCGGATGGCGAGCGCCAGCAGCGGGGCCGCCGCCTCCACGGTCCGGCGCCGTTCCGCCGGCAGAGGGCCGTCGGTCATTCGGACGCCGAGCACGCCGACCGCGGAGGAACCAGCCATCAGCGGAAAGCCCACGGCGTGCGCTTCCTCGCCGGTCCCGCCCTGGCCCGCCAGCAGCTGCTCGGCGAGATCACCCCACCGCAGCGTCTCCTCGCTCCCGCGCGTGTCGCCTGCGAGCGCCTCCCACTGCGTGCCCTCACGCACCAGCACCCACAGCCGGTCGGTGCCGGCAATGGAGGGCAGGTAGCGCGCGATGCTCACCCGGATGGCGTCGAAGTCGCTGGACCGGCCCAGCGCCTGTCCGAACGCGA
>CAZLBU010000012.1:5470-6538 GCA_964557815.1 uncultured Bifidobacteriaceae bacterium
CCGGCCGGAACGGCACCTCGTGCAGCGAGCTGTCGACGAGCCGCTCGGTCTCCTCCATCCGGACGTCGGCCTCTCGGCGAACGGCTTCCGCCACGGCGGCGGCGGTCTGGGCCTGATGGCGCTTGCGCAACTCGTGGAAGAGGAGGACGACCGCCAGCATGACGAGCGCCGGCACGAGCGACAGCCCGCTCCGTTCCTCCACCTGGCGCGCAAACGAGAACACCCGTGAGATCGGCGTGGAGAACAGGACGACGATGGCAGCCGCGAGACCGACGAGCGGCAGGATGTCCTGGCGGCCGAAGATTTTCATGCCCCCGCTGAGCCTAGCTGCACGCCCAGGGCGTGTCAAACGCCCGAGATGCGCTACATTGATGGGCGCAGTGGCGGACGCGGCGCCCTTCGCGCGCTTCTTCGAGGGGGCCCACGAGGGCTTTTACATCGGCACGCTGGACGAGGCGGCGTCCACGACCCTCGCCGCCAACGCCCACCTGAAGCTCATACTCGGCTACCCGCCCGAGCTCCCGGACGAGCAGGTCCGCGCCTTCGACCCGCCGCGGTTCGTCGACCCTGAGGCCCGCGCCTCCCTGCTCGACCGCCTGCGCAAGGCGGGATCGGTGTCCGACCACCTGCTCCGCCTGCGGCGGCTCGACCACTCCATCGCGTGGGTCGAGGTGACGGCCAGCGCGGAGCCCGGGGGCGCTGGCGAGGGCATCCGCGTGGAGGCCATCCTCCGGGACGTGGGCGAGCGCCGGAAGCTCGACGACCAGTCGCGTGATATCCAGGCGCAGCTCCTCCAGGCCGAGAAGATGGCGGCCCTCGGCCACACCATCTCCGGCGTCGCACACGAGCTCAACAATCCGCTCGCCACCATCCTCTCGTGGGCCGAGCGCTTGAGCGATCAGCCTCCGGACGAGAAGACCCGGCGCGGCCTGGCGGTCATCCTCGGCGAGGCCGAGCGCGCCGCGCGCATTGTCCGGAACCTGCTCACCTTCGCCCGCAAGCGGCAGAGCACGCGGGCGATGGTGGACGTCAACCAGGTGGTGAAAGAGACGCTCGCGCTGCGCACCT
>CAZLBU010000012.1:6555-12894 GCA_964557815.1 uncultured Bifidobacteriaceae bacterium
ATCAACGCCGAGCAGGCCATGCTGACCGCGCACGGCCGCGGCACGCTCGTGGTGCGCACGTGGCACGACCCCGAGAAGGGCCACGTGCTGCTCGAGATCAACGACGACGGGCCGGGCGTCTCCCCCGAGGTCGAGTCGCGGATCTTCGACCCGTTCTTCACCACGAAGGAGGTGGGGAAGGGCACCGGGCTCGGCCTGAGCGTGGCCTACGCCCTCGTTCAGGAGCACGGCGGCCGCATCTGGGTCAAATCGGAGGGCGCGACCGGCGCCTCGTTCTTCGTGGAGCTGCCAGTCGCCCTGCGGCCGGCGCCCGCAACGGGTGCCACCCCACCACCGCCCGCGTCGCTGTCGCTCGATCAATTCAAGGGTGCCCGCGTGCTGGTGGTGGAGGACGAGCCTGCGCTGGCCGTGGCCGTGTCGGAGGCGCTTGGTGATGCCGGCTTCGTCGTGGATCGGGCAGGCGACGGCGAGGAGGGGCTCACCCGCCTCGCCGAACAGTCCTACGAGCTCATCGTCTGCGACCTGAAGATGCCGCGCATCGACGGGATGCAGTTCTACCGCGCCATGGCCGCCGCCACGCCGGCCCTGGCCCGTCGCGTCATCTTCGTCACCGGCGACGTGGCGGGCACCGACGCCGAGCGGTTCCTCGAGGAGACGGGGTGCCGCTGGCTGTCCAAGCCGTTCAGGCTGGGCGACTTGCTTCGTGCCGCCCGCGACACTCTCTCGTAGGGCACCACGACCGCGGAGGTCACGCGACGCTCCGCCTGCAGGGCCACGCGCGTGTCGGACATGGGCAACGACGCCTTCGCCATGACCGGCTTCACCTGGAAGGCCAGGATGGCCGAACGGATGGCCTTGACCGCGACCGCCGGCGTCGTGTCGGCGCCGAGCGCCTCGCGCAGGCGGCGAAGCGCCCGGGCGTGCAGCTGCGAGACACGCGACTCGTTCACGCCCAGCTCGGTGCCAATCTCCTTCATCGTCACCTCGCCGTAGTAGTAGAGCGAGATCACGCGCTGCTCGCGGGCGGGAAGCGTGGCCACGGCGCGCTGTACGCGCTCGCGAACCTCGCTCTCCTCGTAGAGCGCATCGGGCCGCTCGGGCTCGGCCGGCATCAGCACCGCGGGCAGCTGCTGCTCGTCCACCTGCTCGGCGGTCGAATAGGGCGACGTGGACTCGATGGTGTTGATGCGAACGATGGTCTTGCCGAGCCGCTTCTCGTCGCAGCCCACGGCGGCCGCCAGGTCGGCCAGCGACGGCTCGTGCCCGAGCTCGGCCCGCAGCTTCTCGCGGGCGGCTTCCAGCTCGCGACGCACGCGCCGGACGCCCCGTGGCCAGGCGTCCTTCCGCAGGGCATCGATCATGGCTCCGCGGATGCGCCGCTCGGCGAAGGTCTCGAACTTGATCCCGCGGCTCCCGTCGAAGCGCTGGGCCGCGTCGATGAGCCCAATCACGCCGTCCTGAACCAGGTCTCCGAGGTCAATCGAGTGCGGCATGGTGGCCGCCATTCTCCGGGCAAGAGCTTCTACGAAGGGCAATCCTGCTTCCACGCGGTTGGTAGCGGCGCTGGCGTCGACACTCATTCGTTCTCGCATCCTCCGGACCCAGGGTTAGGTCGCGCTCCCTGCTAAGGCAACCTCGATGCCAAGGTTGTGCAGCGGCGTGGAGCGACGAGCATCGACGCTGATCGAGTTAGTAACCTGTTGAATATCAAGTGGTTGTTCAATTCTGCCGCGAAAGGGCCGGGCCGGCACGATCCAGCTCGGCCGTCAGTCTCTTGACGATTCTGGCGCTGAAATCGTCAAGGCATTGACGTGTTCCAGCAGGCGTTTTCGTGCATCAATGCGCAAAAACAGGCCTTGATCGGGCCACTCGGATGGCCCGATCACTATTCCGTAATCAATTGACGAAATTGTGGGTCGGTCGCTAGGATTGCGACCAGGGGAAGAAACGAAAAACGTGCCTATTCGGCCTGCGCCATGGTCGTACGGATCTCGCGCGCGAGGCTCATGGCCTGCAGCGCGGCCGAAACGACCTGGGTGGCACGCGCACGCTGGCCCTCGTCCGGCGCCTTCGCCTCGAGCAGCTCGGCGTGCGCGAGGATGACGCCGAGCTGGTTGTTCAGGCGGTGGAGAAGCGACCGCAGGTTGTCGGCGTCCACGCCCGACAAGGAGCCGTCCATGGGTGTTCCGAGTGGCACCTGCGGTCCCGTCAACACGGCCGTCACACCGCCGCGTTGGGAGCCGTCGGCGCCGATCCGTCGGGCTGCCGCCACAGCGTATCCACGAAAATGCGGATGCTGCCGCCGGCGGTCCGCACGTACTCGACCTTGCCCGCCGCGATCCAGTTATAGATCGTGCGCCGGCTCACGCCCACGAGCTCGCACGCCTTCATGATGCTCACAGTTTGACGTTCCACGTGTCCTGCCTCCTGGCCGTAGCCGCCGGCACTGATGTCTCCGTGTGGCCCCCGCCAAATCCGGCCGGGTGCCGCACTCAAGTTCAACTATCGGTTCCTGCCACGGTGAGATTAGGCGTGCAGCCTTGACAATTGCCGTCAATTCTTTGACAATCTCGCCAAATGCCTGATTCCAAACCAAATATCCTCCTCGTAGACGATGAGGATGCGCTGAGGGGGGTGGTGGCGGAACGGCTCGTGGACGAGGGGTTCGAGGTCGCCCAGGCCGCATCCGGGGAAGAAGCCCTCCAGCAGCTGCAGGGCTTTGCCTTCGATGTCGTCATCTCCGACCTGCGGCTGCCCGGCATCGACGGCCGGGGGGTCATCGACGCCGCCCTGGAGCGGTACCCCGGCATCATCGCCATCGTCGTGACGGGCTACGCCACGGTGAAGGACGCGGTGGACACGATCAAACGGGGCGCGGCCGATTTCGTGGCCAAGCCCTTCCAGTTCGACGAGCTCCTGCACGTCATCAACACGGCGCTCGAACAGCGGCGGCTGAAGGACGAGAACGCTTATCTGAGGCAGCAGCTCGACGAGCGCTTCGGCCTCGGGGCCATGGTGGGAAAGAGCACGGCGATGCGGGCGCTCTACCAGTTGATCGAAACCGTCGCCACTTCGGGGGCCACGGTGCTCATCACCGGCGAGACCGGCACCGGCAAGGAGATGGTGGCCCGCGCCATACACCAGTGCAGCCACCGCCGCCAGCACCGCTTCGTCGCCATCAACTGCAGCGCCATCCCCGAGCCGCTGCTCGAGGCCGAGCTGTTCGGGCACGTCCGCGGCGCGTTCACCGGTGCCGTCGGGTCGCGCCAGGGCCGCATCGAGCAGGCCGACAAGGGCACGCTGTTCCTGGACGAGGTCGGCAACATGCCGACGGCGCTCCAGATGAAGCTGCTGCGCGTGCTGCAGGAGCGGGAGTTCGAGCGCATCGGCGACCCGCGCACCATCAAGGTGGACGTGCGGGTCGTGGCCGCCACCAACGCGGACCTGCCGCGCATGGTGAAGGAAGGCTCGTTCCGCGAGGACCTCTTCTACCGCCTCAACGTCGTCCACGTGGAGCTGCCGCCGCTCAGGGCGCGGCCCGAGGACATCCCGCTGCTCGTGGCGCGGTTCATCGGGAAACTCCAGCCGCCGGCCGACGGAAGGGAGGCCGTGGTGGTATCGCAGGACGCGATGCGGCGCCTGATGGCGCACGAGTGGCCGGGCAACGTACGGCAGCTCGAGAACGTGATCGAGCGGGCGCTCGCGCTCGGCGGTGGGCGGCGGCGCATCGAGGTGGACGACCTGCCCGCTGATCTGCGTGGCGAGCTGGCGCCGACGACGGCCGCGACGCACCTGGCGGAGACCGGCGTCGACCTGCCGAAGCTCATCGCGGACATCGAGCGCCGGCTCATCGATCAGGCGCTGGCTCGGACCGACGGCAACCGCGGGGCGGCGGCGCGCCTGCTCGGGCTGAAGCGCACCACGCTCGTGGAGAAACTGAAGCGAATCTAGCGGCCGCCGCGGTGCACGACCTGGTCCGTGAAGACCGTAACGTCCTCGGCGTAACGCGTGAGCAGGTGGAGGGGCGTGTCCCCGCCGGAGCGCCCCACGACGGACTGGACGATGGCGCGCTTCCGACCGCCGAGGGCCACGACCCAGATGCGGCGCGTGCTGACCAGGAAGGGGAGCGAGAACGACAACCGGCGGCGCGGGATGCGCGGCGCGTCGTGGATGGCCACGACGCGGGTCTGCGCCTCGATGGCGGGAGAGCCGGCGAAGATCGCGCCGACGTGCCCGTCCTCGCCGACGCCGAGAATGGCGAGGTCGAGCGGCTCGCCCGCCAGCTCCCGGTCCAGCACGTGGTCGTAGTCGAGCGCGGCCTCCTCGAGATCCGGCCCGGACGCATGCATCGGGAAGACGCGCGGGCGCCCTCCTACCATCGGATCGATGAGCATCTGCCGCGCGAGGCCGGCGCTCGACTCCGGGTCGGTGACCGGTACCGCGCACTCGTCCACCCAGAAGAGCGACACGCGCGTCCAGTCCACGGCGGCCGAGCGGAGCGCCCCCAGGTAGATGAGCGCGGTGGCGCCGCCGGAGAGACCGCAGGAGAGCGGCCCGGTCGCGACCTGCTGCTCGAATGCGGACGACAGTTCGGCCCGAAGGCCCTCCAGGGTGGCGACGACCAGCTGCATCTCGGGATAGGATACCTTCCGTGCCGCCGCGTTTTGCCTACTGGACGATCATCGTGGACGGCCAGGCCACGGCGTTCCGGGCCGCGGATCAGGACGAGCTGCTCCCCACCTTCAACCGCCTCAAGGAGAAGCATCCCACCGCCGTGATGATGTGGTTCCAGGGTGGAAAGCTCTGGCGCTCGCGCCTCGAAGCCCAGGATGCGGCCACCGCCGCACGTCGCGCCGAGGAGCGGAAGAAGCGGGCGGCCGAGAGCCCCCCGAGGGATCGCAAGTGGCGCCCGGGCGGGACCCATCGGGATCCGCGCCAGAAGTACAAGGACGCGAAGAAGGCCAAGTGGACGCGATTCAAGCAGCGCGTCCGGCAGGGGGCGCAGCGGAAGCGGCGCGAGCCGGGGGAGGGGGAATGATCGCCCATGTCGTCCTCTTCACGCCGAGGACCGACCTCGACACTGCGGCGCAGGAGGCGCTCGTCGCCTCGCTGGAGCGCGCGTGCTCGGACATCCCGCAGATCAGGCGCGTCCGTGTCGGGCGCCGGCGCGTCCTTGGCTACGGCTACGACACACTCTCGCCCGTGCACTTCGAGTACGCCGCCATTCTCGAGTTCGACTCGGAAGCCGACCTGCGGGCCTACCTGCAGCACCCCGCTCACACGGAGCTGGGCCAGCGATTCACGTCCTCGGCTGCCGTCGCCGTCGCGCACGACTTCGAGATCGTCGACGCGGGGGGCGTCCGCCAGCTGGTGAGCCCCTAATCGCGCGATTCCCGCTTGAGCATCCGGCGGATTCGCCGGACCACCGCGGGCTGCCGCCGCTCGTCGTCCATGCGTTCGAGCAGTGCGAGCGCCTCCGTAATCGATCCGACGGTGCGAACGCCAAGGTGACGCGCCGCCGAGGGCGCCGCGCCGGAGGTGGACGGCCAGACCAGCACGGGGGTCGCCTTGCTGTCCATGGCCACGTCCAGGCAGTTCTCGGGCCGGTCATCCACGACGGCGTCCAGCTGAAGCGCGTCGGCCAGCTTGCCGCGCGATCGCGGGACCACGAACACGGACGGAAGGTGGAACCCGTACGCGTGGAGCCACCGCTGTGTCTGCACCTGCGTGGTGTCGCCGGCGCTGGACGGTCGCGTCGTGATGAACAGCACCTCCCAGCGCCTTCGGCGCGCCGTGTCGGCGATACGCGCGATGATGCCGGGCTCCGCCTCCGGCAGCGTCGTCCAGAAATCCTCGATGCCCCCCACGTGCTCCCACAGCTGGCGCTGCTGCGCCGCGGTCAGGTGCAGTTCGTCCACCGATGGGCCGGGGATGGCCGACGACTCGCCCGCTTCGGCATCTCCAGCCGCCGACCCCCTGCCCCCGGGTGCAGCGAAGATCTCTTCGGACACCTTGCGGAGCACCGCGTACATGTCGGCCACGGTGCCGTCCATGTCGAAGGCGACGCGCAGGCTCACCGGGTCACCAGATCGGGCGAGCGGACGGGCCGGGCGCCAGACAGGAAGGACGCCTCGATCAGCTCCTGCAGTTGCGGCACCGACTCGGCCGCGTTGACCGCGGTCCTCAGCTGCGAGCCGCCCTCCATGCCCTTCGTGTACCACGTGCAGAGGGCGCGCAGCTTGTTGATGACCCACCGCTCGCGGCCGCGCGGGGGCGTGGTGGTCGCCATGCCCTGCCCCGGCGCGACGTGGCGGAAGCCCTCGCTTTCGCCCGCGCGCC